>JAYVKA010000308.1:0-16993 GCA_043768885.1 Planctomycetota bacterium | reverse complement strand
TTCCAAACAGGAGCCTATCCAGATGAACACCAAACGCTCCCCCAAACGCCGCCGTCAACCACTGCAAAATTCAACCGTCGAGTTTGACCGCCTGGAACCGCGGGCGATGATGGCGGCCATCTCTGGCTTCAATGTCGCTACGGGAGTGGTTTCCAGCGAAACCAACCTGACCGCCATAACGATCAGCCAGTCCGTGATTGGCCAACTGCTGGTCAACAATCAACAGGTGGGTTCGGGCGGTGTTCGGGCGACCACAAACAACATTACCAAAATTTTGGTGAGAAGCACACTGTCGTTCAACGACCAGGTGACGTTTGATCTGGCCCACAAGTTTGCGGGTACGTCGGGATCTATTCCGATTGAAATCAATCTCGGTCCCCAGGTGAACGACCAACTCACGTTTATCCGCGCGAATACGGACGACAATATCCGGGTTCTGGCGGCCGGACTCGACTTGGACAACGACTCGGTTGTGGACCTGATCAACACCGGTTCCAAATTGAACTTCCTGAGTTATCTCGGTGGCACCGGCAACGATTTTCTGTTTTTCGACCAGGCCGGAGAAGGCTTCGCGTCAGACCGTATATTCGATGGTCAGGCCGGATCAGACCAGATGACTTTTGTCGGCACATCCAATGACGAAACCATCCAGCTGAAATTTCCCGCGACGTCATCCCAGGGATCTTTGGGGAAAGTCAGCTTTCAGAGCCTGGAAACTCCTTTCTCGCTGTTTGGCCAGGGAGGAACCGACAATCTGAATCTGAGAGGCACGCCTGATGTCGAACAAATCACGATGGACACCGAAATCATCGCTGGAGTGGAGACCGCCGTGGTTCGTAGAAAGTCCCAGGGCACAACACTGGAAGTCCAAATCCGAACACTGGAAAAGGTCTCAATCGATAGCAGTGGGGGGGGCGCAGACACGATCGATTTTTCGGCGATGACAGTAACGAAACTGGCTCAGGCAGGAATAACCAGACCCGTGGATTTCCAATCGTTCGTAGGCCGTTTCACGATTCAGGGGACTCAGGGACCTGATTCGTTTAGTCTAACCATGGACGATATCGTCAACGGACTGGGGGGTGATGATAAACTCGAAAACCTCTTTTTCCTTGGCATGCCTGTAAATGCCCAGATTCTGAACGGAGGGAGTGGGACCGATACGATCCAAAACACAATGCTAAATGGAATTTCAGCAGCTACCTTTACAGCAGATGCTGCCACCAACAGTTCCGAATTCCTGCTGAAGTTTGGTAAACCAAATCAGTCTCCGCTGATTTTGGACGCATTGTCCGGGATAGAGGTTTTCGCCATCGAAAACCGGGCCACTTTTCAACCCTTGAATGTCGATTTGTCGCTATTGTCCCTGGGACTGACCCAGGCATCGGGTCTCACACAAACACGGCTTGTTGGCGGTGGCGAAAACGATGTCCTGATCGGAAGCGGGGTCAACGATTTTATTGATGGCGGAGCAGGCGATGATCAACTGGAAGGAAAAGGCGGAGACGATGAAATCCGGGGTAGTTTCGGCAACGACACAATTTTGGGTGCCAATGGCAACGACACAATTTTTGGCGGTGAGGGAGACGATTCGATTTTTGGCGGGCCGGGAAATGACGTACTGTCGGGTGAAGATGGCAACGACCTGATTCGCGGCGATGACGGAGACGATACGTTGCTGGGTGGCAACTGCGATGACCAATAGTTTGGCGAAAACGGAAATGACACGCTCGACGGCGGGCCGGGAAACAATTTCCTGGACGAAGGGCCAGGCCAGGGGAGAGTCGTATTCAACGGCACACCTGGTAACGACGTGATCTATGTCGGCCGAAAATTGGTCAACGGAGTCGCCCACGTAATCGCCAGAATCAATGGCAAGACGACGGTTCAGCCCTACGCCAACGGCGAGACAATTATCGTCAATGCAGGTGCGGGACATGATCGCGTCGTGATGGAAAACAGTGCGGGTGAAAAATGGCAAGCAGTCTTCCACGGCGGCGATGGCAATGACACGCTGCGCGGCGCGCAGCACAGCAGGATGACTTGCTGTTTGGTGACGCGGCGAATGACCGGCTGTTCAGCGAAGGGGGTAATGACGTTCTGGCCGGTGGCGATGGCGACGACTGGTTGTTCGGCGGACAGGGTCGCGATTTGCTGATCGGCGGGCGCGGTCGGGACTGGTTGTTCGGCATCCAGGATGACGACTTGCTGATCGGCGGAACGACTTCACATGAGAACCGCGAAGAGTCATTGAGAATGCTGATGGCCGAATGGAAATCGGACTCGGGCTACGACGTCCGATCACAGACAATCCAAAACGGCAACGGTTCGAATCTTGCCAGAAGTGGCGTTTCGCTTCGTAAAAATATTTCCGTGTTTGACGACGGAGACCAGGACCGGATGCTCGGCCAATCGGGACGCGATTTGTTTTTCGCCGGATTGAATGACTTGATTGTCGGCGGAGCCAACAACGAACTGGTGATCCAATAATCGGCCATGAACTTGTGAAATCGGCTGCAGCGGGAATACGCCCTGCCGATTGCCACACCGTCATTATTGGTCGACCCTGGCTGGCCTGGCCGTCTGGCCAGGTAACGATTCAAAAACGGCCTGCAGGGGAATCTGGCGGGGTTGATCCCGGTTTGGATCGAAACGGGGGTAAATTCCCTCGAACACCCCCCGGAGCGAAACCGCTTTTGTTTCGTGCAAATCATAAGTCAGGACGATTTCAAGTTTGCCTTCGAAGAAAAATCCGTCGTCCCCTTCATCGGTCAACTTGACCACGCCGCTCAAACAGGCGAATCGCTGGTGATCGTCGGATTCGGCCTGAACCAGCGACAGAGTCCCGTCGACAGATCTGATCCGATAGGCCTGTTTGGTTTGCTGATTGGTTCGCTCCATCACTCCCGGCGGATAAACCTGCCTCAGCCATTTAGCGAGGCTTGCCGCATCCACTGAACGGTCCGTTTCCGGCCATGCGAGTTGCTCCCAGTCGTTGTCATTCAATTCAACCACTTCCACCACCGGAGCCTGATAGGCCGGCATGCGGTCATCCATCAGCCGGACAAAAACGCGAATTCCCCGGGTCAGTTCGAGATCTGGCAGTAACAACTCGTTGTTGCGCTTAGGCAGATCACGCAAATCCAGTCTCGACAAAGTGGATTGGATTTCCCTCGCGGTAAAATTGGCAAGTGATGGACGCCGTCCGTTGTTCGGTTGCGAAAATCCGTCGAACCAGTGAACAACGTTTCCCGATGAATCGAGAATCGCCAGATCGACATTGCTTTGGTTTCCGGATCGCGAGCCCCGGCGAGGATTGAATTTATCATTCCAGACATGTGTAACGGCTTCGGGAATGTCCGAATCGTCCCGATGACCGTGCCAGGACGTCACGATGAACGGCTGCAACTGTTCGACGACTTCCTGATGGATCAATGAGGTCCCCCGGACCTGGGTCGCGGTCGCTCAGCAATGCCCGGAAGCAATATCGCCGTACTTGGCGTGAATGATCAATAGAAAAACCGGGCGACCCTCGTCGGTCGCACGCTGGAGAGCTTCGTCCAGCGAACTGGCCCAATCCAGCCGATACATGGCCAGTTCCCGGTCGTCAGGGCGAATAACGTCATAGCGGGAAAGGACACGGCTTGCTGTCTTGTCCTGTGCCGACGAATTGCCTGCCATGATGGAAACCAGGATCAGGAAGACACCGACTCGAAGCATAACCCACCTTCCTTGCCGAAGTGCGCCGCAATCGGCCCATACGAAAACGTCAGGGAGTAGCGCAAGTTTTACCCGGGAACCGGTCTGCACGGTGAGTCATTGTATCATCCTTCGGAAGGGGCTGGTGTCCAGGTCCTTCGGGGATCGATTTTTAATTTTTTCACAATTTGCGGATTTTCTTCTGCGCCTTTTCTTCCCGGTTCGCGCATTTCCCTTGTCGGTGTTGCATGACTCTGATCCAGAGTTCTCCGTTTGGTGGCCCGAGTGGAATCATCGCGATTCCGATTGTGTGATGGGTTGAATCCTGATTCTCGGGATCGCCATGAATGTTTGGCAGCCCTGCGGTCAAACGAAATCGAACAAATGAGGCGGAAATTGAATGGCAGGATGCAAGTCCAACAGCTTTATTTTCAACCTGTTTCCGGAGTAATTTCAATGAGAAAAATTTGCAAAAAACAAGTCCGTCGTCGTAACGCCTCCGCCCGAACCAATGCCGGATTTGAAAAACTGGAAGCACGCGAAATGTTTTCTTCACGTCCAGCGTATCGGGAAACATCGCCACGATGCTGGGCAACGCCTCTTCGGATGTCCTGCAGGTTTCACAGAGTCGCGGATTTCTGGCTCTCAACCGGTTTTCGGCGGGTGATGCCGGGTTCGCCAGCAACTTTGATTTCGTTTCCGGTGACGGTGCTGTCGAAAGCAAACTGGCTGCGGCGGCGGCTCGGCAACCAACGGCATGCTGGGTGGTGAAGAAAACAATCACTTTGTGGGTGGACCAGTGTTTGACATGCTGATCTCCCGCAGCGGAAACGATGTACTTGAAGGCCGAGGCGCTTCCGACGTCCTGGTCGGTGGAGTTGGCCCGGACCAGCTTTTGGGCGGCGATGGTGATGACAGAATCGTCTGGCCAGCGGGACAAGCTGATTCTGCACCGTGCCGGTCTCAGTCAACTCCGTTTCACGGGCAATGGCCCGGGTGCCGGCCGGTGGACATTTGCCAATGCCTTGCCGGTTTCGTTTACCGGCGTTGAAAGGCAAATCACCACGCAAAACTATTTTTGTCAAAGCCCGAATTTTTGGGTGGATTGGGTCCAGGCTTCATTTGCCGGAACGGTCAAGAGTTCCACGCATTTGAATGCTGAACTTTTTTGGCGCGCAAAACATGCGGTACGGACTGACGTTCCTCCATTCTGCCGAAATCTTCACCATTCGCAATTCAATTCAGCTGTCCCGCAAAAAAATCTTTTCGATGTGAATCGGCTGACAGTCCCCACAACGACGGCGGGCTGGCGGAAATGAAGTTGAAAGTTTTTCCGAATGAACTGCGCTTCGGAGAATCGGAATGCGCAATTGATGGCGAAGGCAATTGGCCAGTTCGGCCGTTCCACAGTTCAAAATCGGAGTTCGAAAAATGAGACGCAATCTGTCGGGAATGAAAACCAAAAAAATCGAAACTGTTTTCAGGCTTAAGGAATCAGCGACCAGGATTGGCTGGACCAGCCTGGCTGTCCTGTTGTGCTGTTTGGGCATGCCATATCTGGCCCAGGCCCAGTCGGTTCGCGCCGACTTCAACAATGACGGCTTTGACGATTTGGCGATCGGTGTTCCCAATGAACAAGTCGGAAACAAGGCGGCGGCCGGAGCTGTCAACTTGATTTATGGCCGGACGAACGGACTGTCATCAACCGGTAACCAGTTGTGGAGCCAGGACGGTATTGCGGTGGAAGGATCGCCGGACACCAATGATCACTTCGGAGCAGCAGTCGCAGCGGGCGACTTTGACGGCGATGGATTTGCCGACCTGGCTATCGGCGTTCCCGGCGAAGATGCCGGATTGGATACCGACTGTGGTGGAGTCAACGTGATCTACGGCGGGGTGAATGGTCTGGATGCCGGCGGCCTGGGTGACCAGCTTTGGACCCAGGGTTCGTTCGGGATGAAAGGGTTTCGCCAGGATTTCGACGCTTTTGGTTCGGCCCTTGCTTCCGGGGATTTCAATGGTGACGGGTTTGACGATTTGGCGATCGGTGTTCCCCTGGAAGATTCGCGGGTGTATGACTTGCTGGTCAATACTGCCGCTGGCAATAGCGGATGCGTCAACGTCATTTTCGGTTCGAGCAGCGGACTGGATGTTTCAACCGTAATTGGTGATCAAAAAAATGACCAGGTCATTCAAAATCCAATCGGGCTGTTGGTATTCAACCAAAACCTGGGTGCAAGCCTGACCACTGGCGACTTTGACCGGGACGGATTCGCCGATTTGGCGGTGGGGGTTCCCGGCGACCTGGTCGTTGCCGGCGGAGCGAATTTTTCCAGCGCTGGATCAGTTCAAGTCTATTTTGGTTCGACCGGCGGATTTCTCCCGGCGATCCGCCCGGTTTTTGGTTTCAAGGTAAACGGCGGAAATGTTTCCAACCTGAGGTTTGGTTCCACCGTGGCAGCGGGCGATTTCAATGGTGACTTGTTCAGCGATCTCGCGGTTGGTTCACCATTCAGCACGGTCGGCTCAGTGCAAGCAGGAGTTGTACGGGTCTATCCTGGTGGCTTGAGTCAATTGAGCCAGACCTTTGGACTTTTTCATCAGGACGTCGCCAATGTCGTCGGAGTGGCACAAGCCAACGACGAATTTGGTGCAACGCTTGCGCCAGCCGATTTCAATGGCGACGGCTTCATCGACCTGGCTGTTGGAGTACCGGGTGAGGACATCAATGGCTTCAACAATGCCGGTGCTGTCAATGTGTTGCGCGGAAGCGCGAGCGGTCTGACGGGCGTCGGCAGCCAGGAATGGCATCAGGACACAGCGGTCACTTTCGGTACAATCTCGCTTGCAGTTGATGACGTGGCCGAGGCCAACGACCAGTTTGGACGGACTATCACAGCAGGCGATTTTGACGGAAACGGTGCGGACGATTTGGCCGTTGGCGTTCCACTCGAAAACTCGGGAGCGGGCGTGGTTCATGTAATTGAAGGCGGGATTGGCACCATCGGATTGGCCCTGCTGAATGGCGA
Organism: Planctomycetota bacterium; assembly: GCA_043768885.1. GTDB lineage: Bacteria > Planctomycetota > Planctomycetia > Pirellulales > Pirellulaceae > BJ22. Next base: position 10,265 of record JAYVKA010000308.1, on the reverse strand, counting down.
TACATTTTGGACCCAAAATACGGCAAACATCCTTGGTACATCAGCCAGCGGTGATCAATTTGGCGGGGCTTTGATCGGTGCTCCGCGAAACGGTCCTGGCGGCCCGGGATTCTCTGGCGTCTGGGGTACGATTCAGGTCTCCGTAAAAAACCAGGGAAGCAAACAGTCCAGCAGAATCGATGGTGATCTGATCGTGTTCAATCCCGGCGGTGAACTGGCGGCCCGTTCAGAAATCGACATATACCTTTCTGCCGACGGCCAGCTCGACGCCAACGATCTTCTGGTCGAGACGGTTCGGCGGTTCGCTGAACTTCAACCGGGTGAAAGTCGCGTGGCGCAAGTCAAGGTCAAGGTAAACAATGTTGATGCGCGAGGAATGAAACTGATCGCGATCCTCGATGCGACCAACGTCGTTCCCGAGGCCAACGAGGACAACAACGTAATTGTTTCCGGACCGTTGACATCGGCGGCGGATCAATTTTTCCAGTCCTTGTGGCAACAGTTCCTCGCCTGGCTTCAGTCACTGGGATTCGGCTTTTTTGCAGCAAGTTAAACAAGCCATTCCATAAGTATTCAACCATCCCGGCTTGCATCGCAGATTACAATGCGGCGCAAGCCTGGGAGCGTTGACGGATCAATAGAACAATTATCTGGGTCAACGGAATCTGGAAAACACAAGTGGCGTCTGATAACGTATGCGCGACGCCCAAAAATGCCCAACCGTGACATTCATGAACGAACGTGAAATATTTCTGGCTGCATTGCAAATTCAAGATGCCGGGGAGCGGCGTGCGTATCTCGATTCTGTATGTCCCGATGGCGATCCTGTTCGCAAACGGATCAACAAGTTGCTCAAAGCCCATTCGAGACCACAAGACGCGATCGACCGTGTTGTCGGATATATCGCCGAACAGACATTCGACACCGATGTTATCGAATCGCAAGGCACCGACCATGATCCGGAATCCGGCACGGCACCTCACGCCTTGCTGCGAAAAGCGCTCGGTGATTTGATTCGACCGACGAAGTCGGACTTGATCCGGCCCGGCAAAGAAGCCTCCGTGCCTGCCGGAACGCAGCTTGACCGGTACCAGATTGTCGAGCGAATTGGTTATGGCGGGATGGGAGAAGTGTACCTGGCCCGCGACACGAAACTTGAACGCAACGTCGCACTCAAACTGCTCGCGCCGCGGCGCACACTCGATTCAACCTGGCTGCAACAGTTTCGTCGCGAAGCCCGTTCGGCTGGGGGCCTGAACCATCCCAACATTCTAACGATCCACGAGATCGGAGAATCGGGGGGCGTCCATTTCCTCGCGACCGAATATGTGGACGGAGTGACCTTGCGACAGAAAATCTCTGTTGCGCGACCGACAGTGGCCGAGGCGATTGATTATGCGAGGCAGATCGCCAAGGCACTCGTTGCCGCTCATACCGCCAACATCATTCACCGCGATCTGAAACCGGAAAACCTGATGATCCGGGGGGATGGATTGCTAAAGGTGCTTGACTTTGGGCTGGCCAAACATATCGCGATTGAAAACTGGCCTGGGAAACTGGCCAACTCGTCCCGCTATTCCTCAAGTCCGGGAATCGTGATCGGAACCGTGACATACATGTCCCCCGAGCAAGCGCGCGGAAAGGATCTCGATCCGCGCACTGACATTTTCAGCCTGGGAATTGTGCTGTACGAATTGCTGACGGGATCGTTGCCGTTTCCAGGCGAAACCACCAGCGACGTGCTGGCGGCCATTCTCGGACGGGAACCGAGGGCCTTTGCCGAATTGGCTGATGGAATTCCGGCAGGTCTGGAAAAAATCGTCTTCAAATGTTTGAACAAGGACCGCAATCACCGATACAGTTCGGCTGGTGAATTCCTGAGTGACCTGAACCAGATGCAACTCTCCAGGACGACCGACCATGAATCGCTCGGCACCCGAACCGAAATGGCCACGCAACCGGCTCCGTTTCTGGAATCGGCAGACATTCCGACCGTGCGATACGCCCGAAGTGGGGACGTGAATATCGCCTATCAAGTGCTCGGCGAAGGCTCGATCGATCTGGTTTTTGTGATGGGCTGGGTTTCGCATCTGGAAATGTTTTGGAAAGAGCCTTCGTTCGCGAAATTTCTCAAACGGCTCGCGACCTTTGCACGGCTGATTATTTTCGACAAACGGGGAACCGGTCTTTCCGACAAAGTCCCCATCGACCAGCTTCCAACTCTCGAACAGCGAATGGACGATGTCCGCGCGGTGATGGAGGCTGTGGGTTCGCAGCGGGCTGTGTTGTGCGGGATCTCCGAAGGCGGTCCGATGTGCACGCTTTTTGCCGCGACTTATCCGGAAAAGACAATCGCTTTGGCAATGATCGGAAGTTACGCTCGCCGACTTTGGGCGCCCGATTATCCGTGGGGTCCAACCGACGATCATCGAGAACACTTTTTCGAAGAGATGCGACGCGACTGGGGTGGCCCGGTTGGCATCGACGACCGCGCGCCCAGCATGGCCCGTGATCCGCAGTTCCGGAACTGGTGGGCAAGTTACCTGCGAATGGGAGCCAGCCCCGGCGCGGCACTGGCATTGACCCGGATGAATGCGCAAATCGACATCCGCCCGATCCTTTCCACAGTCCAGGTTCCGACGCTGGTCATTCATCGCACACACGACCGATGCTTGCTGGTCGAGGAAGGCCGCTTCCTCGCGTCACAAATTCCAGGAGCAAAATTTGTCGAGTTACCTGGCGACGACCATCTTCCGTTTGTCGGCGACCAAGACACGATCCTGGACGAGATCGAGGAATTTTTGACCGGCGTTCGTCACGCACCGATGATCGATCGCGTTTTGGCAACCGTGTTATTCATTCAGTTTGAACCTCATGCCGGCGAATCTCATGACGCGGAGCAGCTGTCCAAAACGGACAAACTGTTTCAGTCCCATGTCGTACGCGAAGCGGAACTGTTCAAGGGCCGCAATGTTTCCTTCCGCAAAAATGCCATCCTGATCACATTCGACGGCCCCGCCCGCGCCGTTCGCGCCGGAATTGCGATCAACCAGACGGCCAGGCGACTCGGAATCTCATTGCGAACTGGCGTACATACCGGAGAGTGCGACCTCGTCAACGAACAAGTCAGCGGAACCGCCGTCGAGCTCGCTGAACTTGTAGCCCGCAATTGTCCCGGCGGCGAAACGCTCGTTTCCAATACCGTCAAAGACCTCGTCGTCGGCTCCGGCCTGCAATTCGAATTCCACTCGACAATCTCGATTCCGAGTCATCAGGGAGAGCTGCCTCTCTTTTTTGTCGTGCGCTGATCCCTTTCAGAATGCAAAACCAGGCCCCAACTGCCCATCGTTGTAAATGCCATCCGGGACTGAAATAATTTCCAACACCAGTGGATCTGTTGGAAATATGCCATGAACGCGAAAAAGTAGTTGGGTGTTTTCTCAACGATTACCGCTGGCAGGTTCCGGAAAACGCCATCATTGGATGCCCTGGTCAATTTGGAGGTACGTATGTATGTCATCAGTCTTGTGGCTAACTAAATTCATGGTTGTTGCCTTGGCAGGCTTACCGGCAGCCGCGGATGAAACGGCGATCGAACTCCGCTCGGAGCTTCTTGTTACCGGACTCCAGCTGGAGCAATTCAACACGCCTGTCTACGGGATTCGCCTCACGGCCCAGGTGGACGAGAACGGACAAGGGAGCGGCACGCTTGAACTAAACCCAAATGTACCCGTGTATGACGAATTTGGTTTTCAGGTGTCGGCTGGCGAACTGCCCATCATAAAACTGGATTGCACCATGAAACTTGTCAAACGGCAAACGCGGCAAATGCCCGAGTCGGCGCGTGTGGCGGCACCCCTGGTCGATGTGAATTATGTTTTGATCGGGATACAAGGCCCAAATATCAAAAGCCAACTCTTTGTGGCGACCGAGGACAAAGCACTTGGCCAATGGGGCCGCTTGCTGATTCATGATGAGAAAGGGAATGTTCGCCATGCGATCCTCCTGACAGCGCCACCTCCGCCGGAGCCTTGTCACCCGGGTTGCTTTCCAGCGGGCACCCTGATTCAAACTCCGGGCGGGACTGAGCCAGTCGAAAATTTGCGAGTCGGCAATATTGTCACGACGTTCGGAGCGGACGGTAAACGCGGCCAGGGCAAGATCGAGGTCGTGTTTGTAACCACGAATCGGCTGATCGACGTGGAAACGGAATGGGCAACTCTCATCACAACCGAAACACAACCGCTCGCGATTGCCGAAGGGGGACTGCGACCCGCTGGTGAACTGAAATCGGGCGATCGGATCTTCACATGGGACGGAAGCGAACGGCGATCTGTTGTTGTGCGTTCAGTGGAATCGACAGGTCGAGAGGCCCGCGTATTCAATGTTGTTTTGGGCGAGCCCGTACTGTTTGTTGCCGGAGGATTTCTGGCCCGCAGCAAACCGCCAGCTCACCCAATTGATGCGAAGATTCCGTAAGCGGCTCCGTCGGCGAGCGACAACTATGGTTTGGGTGGCGAAAACAATTCGCTGCGTTTCGTGGAGCATGATCCCGATTGCAACACCAATCTCCAGGCTACCGGCGGAACAGATTCATCAGTTCTGGCAAACAACTGTTGCGACTGGCGGCCTCGCGAACCTTTTGGACGGCTGGCAGAAGAAGCCCAATCAGGATTGCAGCCGGCGGTTGCCCAGTCAAACTCAGACCGTTTCGGCTCGTTACTGGAGCGGGTCGAACTTCCTGTTTCCGCCAACCTGGATTGTTCACAGGCAGTACGGCAACGCAATCGACACCACCGGGATTGTAACGATGAATTGATCGTAAAATCTGCTGAAAATCGCTCATCTGGAACTGTGGATCAAAAGTTCCCGATGAAACGAAATTCCACCCTGTCAAATTATCGCATATCGTGTCGTCGTCGCGAAGAAGTGACGCCGAACCCGCTGCGACCATAACTTCCCATCCGATGCGAGGGAAAAAACGTGATTCCACCTTGACAAAATTCAAACTAAGATTTTCGATCGCGTCAGTGCGTGACATTTCCATTCTCCTGGTTGAGTTTCTTTTGGACAAAAGGTGTCCGAAACATCCGGGCACCCATGAACAGGTTCGCCAACGACCGAAAATTGCGACAGGGATTCTTGAAAAAACGGGCAGTCTGGATGAAATCGCGGAATACTGCTGATAGAATCCTTGACCGGGGAACACATGACACGAGAACACTCGCTTGGGGAAGATTCGCTTTTCGCGTGGCATCAATCGCTCCGGGATGGCAGCAATCGGGCGACTGAAAAGCTTTGGCAGAAGTATTTCGAGCGAATGGTTCGCGTGGCCCGCAACAAGCTGGGTGGGACCCGACGGGCTGCAGCGGACGAGGAAGATATCGCGCTGAGTGCCTTCAAGAGTTTTTGTCGCGCGTTTCAGGATGGACGGTTTCAGGTTCGCGAATCTTCGTCGAACCTTTGGCCGCTGCTGGTCACGCTGACGATCAACAAGGCGATTGATCACCTGCGCCGGGAAAACCGGAAAAAGCGCCGACCTCAGCAAAATGAGAACGACGGCGAGGCCCGACGGTTTACTGTTGCTACCGCCGAAGCACTGAATGATTTGGTGGCCAACGAACCTTCGCCGGACCTGGCAGCCGCCGCTGAGGAGTCGTTTGAGCAATTGCTGGACGCACTGGACGCTTCGGGCGACCCTTCCCTGCGCCGCATCGTCCTCGATGCCATCGCCGGAATGTCAACGGCTGAAATCGCCGGGGAACTGAATTGCACTCCGCGTACAGTCCAGAGAAAACTGCAAACGGTGCGAACGGTGTGGGAGACGCTGAACCCATGAGCCATCCGCAAAATGAGCCGGGCAACCAGGATGCGTTTGACCGGCTGGGCCAGGAGAGCAAGCTGCGGATCAACATGGTTTGCGACCGACTGGAAGCGGCTTGGCAATCCGGTACGCCTCCGTCGCTGGCCGATCTGGTTCGGTTGGCAGATTCGGTCTCGCAAGCGGATCGAACTGTTACCGTGCAGGAATTAATCCTGGTCGATTCGGCTCATCGAAAACGATGCGGGCTGCCTTGCACTCCTGACTCTTACATTGAATTGTTTCCTGATGTGGATATCGACTGGGTGACTCGCCATTTTGCAGATGGTATCAGCGCCGCCGAAGATGAAATGATTTTGAACGAGGAACCTGAAATTTCATTTCCGAAATCGCTGGGGGACTATGAGATTACTGGGCGGCTGGGTGCGGGTGGCATGGGGCAGGTTTTTCGCGCCGTCCACAAAATCATGAAGCGGCCCGTGGCCATCAAGATCATGCATGGGCAATTCGTTGCCGATCCCGATTCCAGACGGCGGTTCGAGCGGGAAGTCCAGGCCATTTCCAGACTGTCTCATCCCAACATCGTGACCGCTCATGACGCTCGCGAGTACGAAGGTGGACTGTACCTGGTTACAGAATTGGTTGAGGGAGAAGACCTTTCGAAGCTGGTTAAACGCAAGGGTCCCATACGGCCCCGTGAAGCTGTTCATTTTGCCTGGCAGGCTGCCAAAGGATTGAAGTACGCGCATCAACAAGGGATCATTCATCGCGACATCAAGCCGGGAAACCTGCTGCTGGAGAAAAAGAAAACCATCAAGGTTCTCGATCTCGGTTTGGCAAGACTTCTGGTCAGCGACAGCACTGCAAAGGATGACGGTCCAACGATTACGCGCTCCGGCAGCCTCCTCGGTACGGCCACTTACATGGCACCCGAACAGGCCCGCTCGCCTCTTGCCGCCGACGAACGCTCGGACATCTATAGCCTGGGCTGTACGCTCTATTTTCTGTTGACTGGCTCACCACCATTCCGTGGTGAATCAGCCATTGACACCATCATGGCTCACGTCGAACAGCCGATTCCCGAACTGCCCGAAGTCGTAAACGGGAAACCGTTATCGTCAGCACTCAAAGACATCGTTCGGCGGATGATGGCCAAGTCGCCCGACGGCCGCCCTGCCTCGATGGAAAAACTGATCCCGCTTCTCGAAAGCCTGATCAGGCAAGAATCGACGGCGGTATCCAATGCGCTGCCGAGCGTTGCGCTTGGAAAGCGATCAGACCGTGATCGTGAAACAGTACCGTCAACTCATTCGCTTGTTCAAGCCATCAAAAACGGAAAGCCCTGGATGTTGGCGATTGTTTCGGTAGCGGCGTTGGCCGTTTTGGCTGGAAGCATTATCTGGAACATGTGGCCAGAGAGGCAAAGTAGTCCCGGCAGTTCGGATTCCATACGTGAAGAAACAAAGCTGCCAACGGTTGGCCTGGATTTCGATGGTCGCTCGGCTTTTCTTGAGTTTCCTGGATTCAAGAGTGAAATTGAGGGAGCCTTTACGATTGAAGTCGCGGCAATCCCCAGACCACAAACCCAGCCGGCAAACCTGGTTTCCTGGACCGGTCCGCGACTCGCTGCGCTCTTCATCAATTCCAATGGCAGCTGGGGAATCGCCTGGTTTGACGGTCAGGATTCGTATTTGGCAACGACCGTCGGGAAGGCAAGTTACGGCGAAATGCAAATTGTTACGGCCCGCTGGACCGGCCAACAGTTTCAGATGTGGGTCAACGGGCGACCTGTTGAACTGGAATCCGCCAGTTATGATTTGCACCCCTCACCCATTGGACTTTATGTCGGCGGAACACCAGACGGTTTCCTGCCAACTAGTCAGGGAGTGCGCTACTTTAGTGGCCTGATCGCCTGCGTGCGAATTGCCGATGGCAACTCGGCGTCGTTTACACCCGCTTCCGATCTCGCGGGAATGCGGGCGGGCAAACCGGCAAATATTCTGCAACTGGACTTGCTCGAAAACACCGGGTTGCAGGTTCAGGACCGGTCGAGCCACAACCGAACAGGGAATATCGTGAATGCCCGCTGGGGAAACCAATAAAAAAACGACTTCCTCCGGGATGATCGCCAAAAAAAACGGCAGAAGCCGCTTACCTGCCGCTGCTGCCGTCGCAATAATTTTCCGTTGGTCCAGAGTCGCGATCAGTCGTCAATGTCGATGACTGAGTCGCCGAGATCTTCGGGAATGATGTCAAACCACTCCCGGTCGTCCAATTCCCCAGGTCGGACATTGGCCCGGTTTTTGAAGACCACAAAATTCCGGCCACGCATGGAGGGACCGTCATAGTGCGGTTTGGAAACTGGCTGCCAGCCATTCCGACTGCTGAACTCAAACTCCAGCAAGCCTGCCTTGTTGTCACTGACGTACAACCGGCCCTGGTCATCTCTATCGACCGAAATCGCATCGGCGACATTCGGCAACGACAATTTCCGGAATGAAAATCCTGATAGCGCTGACGATTCCGTCGGAAGGGTTGCATTCACGACTCTTCCATCGGTCAAAGCAGCAAACGCAACACCGTCAACAACGGTCAGCTGGCGGAACCGGCTGGCTCCACTTCCCACTCCACCGATCGGTCCCCAGTCAAACCATTTCTTTTTGATCAAATCAAACACTCCGGCACGACCCGCTGCAATTCCGAACAAACGATTGTGTTTTCCATCCCAGGCCAGGTGTTCGACCGGACCGGCCGCTGTCCCTTGGCGTGTCGAAATAGCCGAACCCGATGACAAGTCGATGCGATAAATGTTTGATCCGGCCGAAAAATACAGATCCTGTCCGAAGCCAAGCGTCGGACAGCGCGAATTGGCGGGCAATGTCCGCATCAAGGTATTGCGCCCGTTATGCGCGAAATGTCGAAGTCGGGTGTTGCCTGCGTTATTGCGTTCCAACAGCATGGCACCGATCATCTCGGGATGTGGGATCGCTGAAACCAGTTTCCAACCGGTCGGTACATTCCAGGAAGCCGGAACCTGGTCCTGAACAAAACCGAGATTGCCGCCGACGAATACGGAATTCAGCTGGACATCGGTAAAACTCAAACCAGCGCCCGGATAAATTGCCATGATGGAATCGATCAGGCGATAGCGCTCGTCACCTGCATCCTGCGGCGGGTTGATCAGCGACGTAACGCTGAAATATTCTTCGGCTCCGTCCCCGTCTGAGTCCCACAAGACGTCAATGTTCGCCGCGCTGATCGGCCAGTCCGAACTGAAAGTGGTGTTACTGTTCAGGTCGTCATCGTCCGAACTTGGGTTACGATAATGGAGTAACCTTGAGCCCAGTGACTGGCCGCTGTTGGCAAAAGCCAGCTTGAGTGTCACAGCGTGTCCGCCGTCCCGATCTGTAATGGACGGGACTCCCTGGAAGCCCGGCTCCCAGAAATAACGACCATAGGAAATCTGGACAATCGCTCCGTTGGTCGCGTGAAATGCCGCGTTATCAATGTTTGGCCAATATCCACTTGTCCGGTAACTGCTGACAACGCACATCGGTTGCGAGGAGTCGCTGAGCCAGTTGCTCATCCCCTCGATCTTGCCAGTCGTGGTAGTACCTCCGTCGCCGTCAGTACCCATGTACTGCCCTAACCAGTCAATCCATCCGGTCATGTTGTTATGCCCCGGCTGGCCTTGCCAGAAGCCTGGAAAAGGTGGAAGTGTGGGAAATCCAAAGTTGGCGGCGTAGGCCAACAGATTCATGCTGGCGGTGGGAACGCAATACATGTTCCCGTCGTTTGGCAATCCCTCACGCCGCTGATCCAGATCGGGCATGGAATGAATGTCATACGTGTAATCGCCGGGCCCGGAATAGGTGGCCGCGGCGACTTGTCCGCGAACCTGCACAGGAATCGTTGCCACTGCGAGACAAACACCGGCAATCCCACAAATTAATTTTGCTGACCAGATCATTCTCATCTTGCTTCTCCCCGTAACGAAAACTTTGCGTCAAGGCCCGGCTTACACACCAGCGCGAAAATTTCGCAACACGATTGCAATACCGAAGACTTGTTTGACTGTCCGGACAACGCTGCCCGGCTCTGACAACAAACGGCTCGTCATTCACCAGAATTGGCGACAGGAAAAAAGAAACATTTGGAGATGCACTCGGTCTCAACGCCTGCGGCAGATCGCATTCCCCGCGAAAGGCTTTTCGCAACCAGGCTGGCAGGGGAAAGTAGCTCGGTGGTCCTCCACCGAGTTGCATGGTGGGAGCGGGGTACCCTGAACGTGGAGCGGGAAACCGTGCTCCGGAGCGAACAACGCGACAACGTGTCAGGGCTGGTTTTCCAGCGTGGCAAGTTTTTCCGTCCACTCGGTGACCAGGTCGGGCTGGTTGGTTTGTTCGTAATAACGGATGAGGTTGCGGTAACAGGTGGCTACGTT
>JAYVKA010000307.1:0-3792 GCA_043768885.1 Planctomycetota bacterium | reverse complement strand
ATCCACGACCCTAAAAATCGAGCAGTAACATTGCACAAGTGGAAAAGTAATTTTCGGTCAAATGGCAAGGAGGCCAGGCTGGTGATCAATGCTGGACCGCATATCGGGGTCGGAATCGACCGGCCCCGAATCCCGACTGGGCGATGGAGTCGCTTTGGCGGCAAGTCGGCTTGCAAGTCTGCTGATTATTGAGCCGTGACGCGGAAGCGACCGGGCTGGGTAAAGTTGCCCCGTGCCTTACGGCATCCGGCTCAATTTGGCATCGCTGATTTCGATCAAATCAAAAGGCTGTTACAGCACTTCGCGGAGCATTTCGCAAGCACCGTGGAAAGTTACGGAACCAAAAAACATTGGCGCGATCAGGGCGTTCCCTTTTAGCGGCACGTCGATTTCGACAGTTACCGATTCGGTACGCCGGTCGATTTTGCCTGGCGTTACCGTGACATTGAATTTTGAAACGCCCATCGCTTGCAGCACGAATTCTGCCTGGGCTTTACAACGGTCTGCGGTCGCACCTGGAACGATTCCGATCCGGGCCGCCTCGTAGGCTGCATTTTCGGCAGCGTGAAGCAGGCTGTTTGCCCGGGCGACTTCGTAACATCCAAATAGCAACAAGAAAAGAACCGGCAAACAGATTGCCATCTCGACAGTAAGGGCACCGCGACGGCGGGAGCCATCCGGATGCCTTCGAAAATCTCGTGGTGACAGTCTCATGTTTCCGTCTTTCGAATCCGGCTGTTTCGTAAACCGGAAAATCTGCGTTGTCAAAAATCGTGGCTGGATCGGTCGATCGACCTGCTATTCGGTTAGCAAGACAGGCAATTGCAAGGCAATTTCCCGAAACGCGTCTTCCAGTTCCTGGTTGTTGGCCGCGTGAATGCTGATGCCACCGGTCAGATCGGCAACCTTTTGCATCAGCGGCCGGTTGGCTTCGGCTCCGAACGTGATCGTGTGGACTTTGACGCCCGTCATTCCCTGGGCGACGACATCGGGGAAGGTTCCCGTGTTGTGATTTCCGTCGGTCATCAGGATGACGGTTTTTTCGGCAAAAGGTCGGGCCAGCGGATCCTTGCGAACGGAATTGTCTCCCAGCTTCAGTCCTTCACCGATTGCGGTGAAACCTGCGGCTGTCTCGCGTGCAAATGTGACAGCAACCAGATTCATGTCTTCGGTCAGCGGCAACAGCTTTCGGGCCTTCGTGCTGTAGACGTTCAGCGATACCCGTTCGACAGGTTCTGTCGCGGCAAGTTGAGCCAGGAAAACCCGCACCGCGTTTTGCAAGCCGGGAAACCGGCCAAAGCTGTTCATCGATCCTGATACGTCCAGCACCAAAGAGATGTCGCGGTCCAGCCGGGTTGCAACCGCTGACTGAACAGGCTGAAATTGCGTGACGCCGAAAAGCGGACCAAACAGCATCGGGACGGGACCATCGAGACTGCCGGAAGTCCTCAGACCAGTGACCCGCACAGCGTTCTGGGCGTTGTTGACTTCGTTGCACGCAAACACTCCGTTTTTGTCAGGAGTTGTCCTGCCGATCTGGATCTGGTTTGCCCGAATATTCAACGACGAACCGGCGACGATGTTTCGCCGGGCAATGTTGATCGCGGCCTGAACGGCTTGATTCGGGTCTTGTGTTCTGCCGAGGGCTTCTGCTCCGGCGCGGGCTGCCGCGTCGGTGGCTGTTCTCAATTCGGCGCGGGTCAACTGGATGCGTGCGAAATCGACAGCCAGTGTTATGGCAACAAACAAAATCACCATGGTTACCGCAATCAGCGGCAACATCGCTCCGGTTCGTTGAGAATTGCAACCAGTCAGCTGGTGTGGGCGGTTGGTTTTGGTCGGGTACATTTTTTGTTCCGCGATAGGACGATGTTCAGGCGATTGTTTGTTGGGCGTGCTCAATGGTTTCGTCGGCTATTCTTTGATCATCAAAGCTTTTGCCGAAACCTGGTCAACACCGATAATGCGGCTGTTGATCAATCGATGGGAGCCGGCTGGGACCGTGGCCGTGACGGTAATGACCGATCCCCGTACCGCACGCGACACATCGGCAGGTTCGAACACCAGGCTCAGCCCATTTAGCCGATGCCCGCGAACGACCTGGTTGGCGGCCGCAATGGCCTGGTCATTGGTTGAATTGTTTTTGATTGCGACCATCGCGGCTTCGTAGGCAGTCTGGACCATCGTTTGTTTGGCGAAGATCAACGAAGCGGCTTCGATCGAGCCCATCACCAGGAGAACAATCACCGGCAGGCAAACAGCCAGCTCGATTACTGCTGCACCCCGTCGTTTTGAATTTCGGTTTCCAGATTTCATGCGTGATATTCCGGGGGCATTCGTAGGCTTGCAAGGATTCTGTCGGAACAGAGCGAACCCTCTCGGTTCGGTCTCCTTTCCCTGCGTGATTCAGGAGTCAGGACTCTGAACGGGCTTTCAGCAGGGATCATCCGCTGGTGACTTCGTTGGTTTCAGGCTCAGGCTGTTTTGCGGCCTTCACTCGAACGATGACGCGGTTTACGTCGGCAGCAATTTCCTGCCAGAAGTCGTTGTCGCGAAACTGGATTGGCTCGGTGTTTCCGCTGTCTCCCAGTTCGCGCAAAGCGCGGCGGAGTCGGACGACTGGACCGACGAACCGGTTGCTGAAGCGAATCGTGTCGAGGGCAAAGGCTGGCAGGATTGCGAGAATAATGATTCCCAGCAGGCTGAATTCGCTGACGGCCAGGCTCAATCGCTGCGGCATGGTAACGTCCGGATCGCCCAGCATCGTTTTGAGCACGATGAACAGGAACGCGGTGATTCCGAAAAAGCACAACCAGTGACACATGATGCGCATGACCAGTCCGCCCTGGACGCCGCTGTCAACGTAATTTTTTTTGCGTTCAAATTTTGCCATGACTTTTCTCCGTCATTTCTTTTGGGCGGTTGGCATCGGCTGAAAACTACTTCATCCCAGTCCAGCCGGGCCACAATTGCGTCGGGCGCAACGACCGGATTGGTCACCGCGCATAAAAACTTCCGGAAATTGTTGGTTACAAAAATTGTCCTGCCCGTTTCTTTTTCCAGGGAACCACAGAAATCAAACTCTTCCTCCAAGGACTGTTCGGCAACTGCGTAACAACCGGCAAATTTGCCAAAACCGGATATCCAGCACAACAGATGGATTACGACTAATCCTTCGTCGGCTGGTTCGTCAAAGCCGGGATGCCGAATGACAAAAGAGAGCATCCCCTTCCTGGCTAGGATAAGTAGAATGAGTCTGAAATTTGGCTTGTGGCTGGTTGAGCAGGGACTGATTACCTGTGATCAGTTTTGCGGTCTGGTAAAAATCCAGCAAGACAACCTTCCTTCGCCCAGCACGATTGCGTTTCGCGGAAACCTCATGACCGCGCGACAAGTGGCGTCGGTTCAGGAAGTCGTCGAGTCGGAAAACGGTGGGGAATTTCTGGAAGTCGCCACCGCCAACGGCTACGTCAACGAAAAGACGGCCGAGACAATTCGGCAGCTGCAAAATCTTGCCGCGACGCCGATTCAAAATCTGACTGTGCTGTGCGGGCTGATGACCCGGGAACAGTGCCGTGTCCTGCAAAGACATTTCCAGCAGGGCAAACGAGTCACTGAGCAGCCAGACTTGCCAAGTGAATTGCCGACAACAGAAGCTGCCGCCCTGCCAGCCAATCAGGACCGGGCTCATCCGATTCCTGAGCCAAAATTCCGCCAGCGTCCGGTGATCGTTCACCAGTACGATGTGACGTACTAGTTTGGATTATTCATCAGCTGTTTGGGCTCAAGTGC
>JAYVKA010000306.1:0-4102 GCA_043768885.1 Planctomycetota bacterium | reverse complement strand
TTGGATGGCCTCCATGAATTTTCCAGCGGAAGTTTTGAATTCCGCCTGATTGATTGCGCTGGAGAAAAGCACAACCTGCTGCCCTTCGGCCGTCGTCATAAAAATTCCAAACGTTCGTTGGCCATCAACCAGCCGTCCAGTCTTGGCAAAATCGACCGGGTCATAGCCAGCGAAAAGCGGACTCCATCGATCAGGATTGGCCAGGAACCGGTCCCGTTTTTCCGTCGTTTGAAACAAGTACGTTCGTCCCCTGTGTACGCAGCCAACTGCTGGATTGCCGGCGGTCCAGCTCCCTTCTTCCAGAATCGTCACGGGACACAGTCCATCCAGGCAAACGGAGTCCGTCTTGCCCGTGGCTATTGCCTTGACTGTCAGGGAAGTTTGCCCCGGGCCTTTGTTGTCCGCGATATATGGATTGGCAATGCTTAGTGGCTTGGATGCCGGTGCCGCAGTTCGCAAAATGTTTTCATCGTGGCGTGCATCGGCCAGCCCGGAATCACTGTTTGCGTAAAACTGGCTAGTCGGCACGACGTTGGCGGACGGCATGTTCTCTTCTTGAGCAGAGTCGTTGGCCGCCACCGTTTCTGGCAAGGAAAATCTGGCGGCATCAGCTTCCGAGGCAACCGCCGGTTGTGTCTCTGAAAATGCCTGAACGTTTCCATTCGCTGAGGGTTTGGCCAACAGCAATTCGGATGAACGTTGATGTGGTTTCTGCATGTGAAAGTCGTCGATCATGAATTCTTCCTCGCTCCCCGCTGGTTTGCGGGACTCTTCCCATTTTTGGTTGAGATCGACCAATGTGTCATAACCAGTGTTGTCCTGGCCGACCATTGCATTCAGTGCGACAATTCCGGTGTCCAGCATTTCCTTCCATCGTTTGCGGTCTTGCGGACTGTTGCGATGAAATATCACCCGGTCGCCCGGCGCAACCAGAACGTCGGAGGGGAGATTTGTGATCGAATATTTTTTCACCAAATCCGGATGCGTGTCCGTGTCGATCATGACCGGGATTGTTTGCTCGTTGACGCTTCGGATGACTTCGGGGTCGGCCAGGACGAATCGTTTGAGTTCGGAGCAGGGGTTACACCATTCCGCCGAGAAATGAAGCAGCATCGGTCTTCCGGTCGATTCGCATTCGGCCGCGGCAACTTCGACCGACTGACGCCACTGGATTTCCTGGGCAAATATTGCGGCTGGAGAAACCAGCAACAGGCAAGTCAAAAGGAGTCGGCTCATCATCGCAATTCCGCGTACATTGGGGTAACTGTCAGGCAGGTGCCAGCACTTGAGAGGGACCGGGACTTATCCGTTTGTATCGACCATTCCGGATGGATGACTTGGCCGAAAAACGCTGTGCTGACAATCTGAAGCCAGATCGGTTTTCCCGGTCTTGAAAACTGGTTCGGAACAGGCAAACCAGGTAATTTTGGAATAATGACTATCGCGGACTTGACAGCATAAATAGGGTTACCTAAACTTGCGTCAAATCTTTCGCCGGGCGTATTCCCCGCTTATTTGCAGGATGCTACTGGCTGTATTCCGGACCCATGGATCGTGTTTTTATCCCCTCTGGGATATGGACAGTGGTCTCACCGGATTCTGACCGACTCGGCTATTGGCACCAGTTTTGTGAATTGGGCTCGTCGACAGGTACCCTGAACTTCCGGAACCCGTTTGGGCAGTTGGAACATTCTGTTTTTCAGCCGCCAGACAATTTGGAACGGGTTTTTGAAACCGTACAGTCGCGGGCAGGCGAGAGAATTTGGACCTGTTTCTATTTCTATTTGAATTCCCCGAAATGACTTCCGAATTCCTGTCTGTGAACAGGCTTCTGGCGGTCAGCAATTAACGAGGCAATTCCTGGTCATGGTTTTGACCGGAACCTGAGGCTTAGTTCGAGGACAGTGCGTTCGCCCGGATAGGGACGAACATGAAAATCAAGACACTGACGTCATCCACTGATTCTCTTCCAATCTGTGTTTCCACAGACGAACCCAATTTTACTCATCCCTGGCAGGGTGCCTGATGGCAAAAAAACGATTCCGCCCACGAGGCGATTCCAATTCTCAAGGACCAGGCCGCCGCGGTGGTTCTTCTTCCAATCGAAACGAACGACCATCCACGGGTGGCGGTCGGCGACGCGGACCCGGCACCGGATCCGGCCCCAACAACGGACCCGGTGGTGGAAACTACCGCAACAACGGCCCGTCGCGACGAGGCTACGGAAACCGCAATTCCTACAACGGTCCATCCGATGAAGCCGAATTGGCTCCGGGCGAAGAAGTAGAGCTGTTCGAAGGTGTTGGGCTGCTGGAAATGCACCCCAACGGTTACGGATTTCTTCGCAGCCCCGAAAATAACTACTCCCGTGAGCGAACCGATCCGTTCGTGCCGGGGACGATGATCGAGCGACTGGGTTTGCGCGAAGGCCTGGTGATTCGCGGAAAAGTTCAGCCTGGACGCCGCCAACAGGGCCCCCGACTTCGCGAAATTCTGGATGTGGATGGCATGCCTCCCGAAGAGTACGCCAATGTCAAAAATTTTGACCAGCTGACTCCGATCAACCCGAAACAATTTCTCAAGCTGGAAGTCGGCCAGACTCCAATTACCAACCGGGTCATGGACTTGCTGACTCCATTGGGAAAAGGCCAGCGTTCACTGATTGTCGCTCCGCCGAGAACCGGCAAGACGATCATGTTGCAGCACATTAGCCAGGGGATCTCGACCAATCATCCTGATGTAAAACTGATTGTTTTGCTGATCGATGAGCGGCCCGAAGAAGTCACCGACATGAAACGCACAATCATTGGCGAGGTGATCGCGAGCAGTTTGGACGAAGACGTCGAGAGCCATGTGCGTCTGTCGCAGCTGGTAATCGAGCGCTGCAAACGAATGGCCGAGATGGGCCAGGATGTGTTTCTGTTGCTGGATTCGATTACGCGACTGGCTCGTGCTTTTAACAAATGGGTTGGAAGTTCCGGCCGTGGTGGTGCAACCATGTCGGGTGGCGTTGATATCAAGGCGATGGATATTCCCAAGAAGCTGTTCGCCACGGCCCGGGCGTTCGAAGAAGGCGGCTCGCTGACAATCGTCGGCACGGCGCTGATCGATACCGGCAGCCGGATGGACGAACTGATTTTTCAGGAGTTCAAGGGGACCGGCAACATGGAACTGGTGCTGGATCGAAAACTGGCGGACCGTCGCGTTTGGCCATCAATCGACATTTCCCAGTCCGGAACCCGGCGTGAAGAACTGTTGCTGGACGAACGGACTTTGCACGCTGCGACGATGCTGCGAAGAACGTTGACCAGCATGCATCACGTCGAGGCGATGGAACAACTGGTCAAACAGATGAACCGCTTCAAATCGAACGAAGAGTTCATTCACCTGATCGCCGGCAAGATGTCGCAAGAATAACTGCCGTGTTTCGCGATCCGCCAGTATTTCAAAGCGACTGGGAAAGTCCCTGACCGCGTGGAGCGATGCCGTATATTGGCAAGTGGCCATCCGTCGTCATACCCCAAGGCCAGATTCGGGAAACGACGGCCGTTGCGGCAATCAGTCCGCCTCCCATTCCAAAGATGAACCCGCCGGTAGCACCGAGGAAAAAAACGTCGGCGGCAAATTTGGAGTCGCCGTCAATCGACCATTCAAACGCGATCGCCGTGGCTCCAAACATCGTGCAAATGATTCCAGTGGTTACGACACCAGTCAAGACTGTTGCGGCGACGATGAAAAGGCTGGACAAAAAATACCGAACCCGATCGATCGTTCTGAATTCGGGAAGATGTCGCGTGTTTCGAACGCACAAGATTGTTCGAATGATGCATGGGGTCAGCAGCAGGGTCAACAGAATCGTCGTCAACGGTTGAATCTGAAACAGTGCAAAGAAGACTCCGCAAGCCGTCACGGCCTGGAACAACAGCGACAACGAGAACGTATTCGGCCCCGGCTGAAGCATTTTGGTTTCGGTTTGGCTTTCTGCAAATCGCATGGAAACCGGCTGGTATTGGAAACATGACTGGATTACAACGGCACCCAATCGAACCCGCGCCCGAAGTTGCCGCTCTGATTATAGACTATCGGCCAAACAGGTTGAGGC
>JAYVKA010000305.1:0-17155 GCA_043768885.1 Planctomycetota bacterium | reverse complement strand
CGTTCGACGTTCGCCAATCGTTTTGATTTGTTCTTCGATTTCTTTGCGTTCGGCGGCGGTTGCGTCGGCAAGTCGCTCTTTCAATCCGGCAAGAATTTTGTTGAACGCTGCCGCCGGATCGGGATGAACGGCAACGGCTGTGTCGCCCAGCATTGTTTCGGGACGAGTTGTGGCGACGATTACGAATTTCGGTTCACCCGGTTGGGGGTCGATCACCGGATATTTCAGGTGCCAGAAATTGCCCTTTACCGTTTCCTGGATCACTTCGTCGTCGCTAACGGCGGTTTGAAGGAATGTGTCCCAGTTCACCAGCCTCTTGCCGCGATAGACCAGCGACTTGTTAAACAGGTCAAAGAACGTGTATCGAACGGCGCGGGCACAAGTCTCGTCCAGCGTGAACCGGGTTCGTTTCCAGTCACAGCTGCTGCCGAGTTGGCGCAGTTGCCCCAGAATGCGGGCTTCGTACTGTTCTTTCCAGTCCCAAATGCGGCGCACCAATTGTTCCCTGCCGAGGTCGTGGCGGGTTTTGTTTTCTTCTTCCTTCAAACGCCGCTCAACGACTGCCTGGGTTGCTATTCCGGCATGGTCGGTCCCGGGAATCCACAATGCGTTGAAACCCTGCATCCGTTTGAAGCGGATGATTGTGTCTTGCAGGGAATTATTGAGGGCGTGCCCCAGGTGCAGGGCTCCCGTCACGTTCGGTGGCGGAATGACGATGGTGAACGGACGCCGGGTCGGGTCCGGGATGGCGTGAAACAAATCGGCTTCGTTCCAGGCGGCATACAGGCGGCTCTGGGCCTCGGCAAAATCGAATCGGGTCGGGATTTCTGTAACCTGCGTCATGTCATTGGCCTGTTTTTTTCTGCCCGGAATGTGTGAAGTGCCCTTAAGATTACAAAATCAGCCCGTTTTCCCCAATGGAACACCCGCCGAATCCGTGAAAAACAGTGCTTATCGACAAGCACGATTGTCAACGCGGGTCAGAACTGACCAAAATGTGCCGCAACAATACTGACTCCAAACGCAAACGCCGGGTTCGATCAGGCAATTTACAAAACCGAAGGTACGGGACTGATGTTGAAATGGTTAGAGGGTAAGGTGGTCGGCAACAAAGTCTGGACCCCCGGCCTGTTTACGTTGCGAATCGCAGTTCCCGAAGTACAGCCCTTTACGCCTGGCCAGTTTCTGCACCTCGCTTTGCCGATGGAAGATGGTGAAGACGTAAATCGGGCATATTCTGTCGCTAGCCCTCACGGCGCGGAAATTGAGTTCTTTATTGTCAAAGTCGACGACGGGCAATTGACTCCGAAGCTGGAAAAACTGAAACCGGGGGACACGGTGCAAGTCAAAGAACGGGCAGCGGGTGGATTTACGCTGGCCAAGACACCCGACGCCAAAGCCATCTGGTTGATCGGAACCGGGACCGGACTCGCACCGTTTATCGCGATGTTGCGTGATCCGGAGATTTGGACCCGTTATTCCAAAATCGTGGTTTGTCACGGAGTTCGGAAAATTGTGGACCTTGGATACCGGGACGAGCTTTCGAATTTTGCAAAAGAGAAACCGGGCCAGCTCGTCTACGTTCCAACAGCCAGCCGGGAATCGGGGGACGGGATTCTTGAGGGAAGGCTGACGAATCTGTTGGATTCGGGCGCGTTGGAAAAGGCGGCCGGTGAGAAATTCAGTCCCGACTCGTCCGCAGTCATGATGTGCGGAAACCCGGACATGCTGAAAGACATGGAAGAGATGCTGGGGACGCGTGGTTTGACTCGGCACCGCTCGAAGGCTCCTGGGCACATCGTTGTGGAAACCTACTGGTAAGTGCTATCGCTTGTCCGATGGCAATTCTTTTCTCCAACGTAAGACCATTCGGACGTTTCACAGGCCAAAATCGCTGCCCTGGCAATTGGTCTTGGGTAATTGCCGCAAATTACTTATTTTCTGCAACCAGCAATTTCCGATAACCAGGTTGACATCGTTCGCGCTGAAAGGGACACGTTCAGCCTGATTTGCCCGATCTTGTTGCACGCCTGGATCATTCTCTGGAGATGGAATTCCAATGAACTTCGACCAACTCGCAGAATTCGCAAACCTTGGCCTGACCTGGATCGGTTTTGGAACAGTCGTCGGATTGGCTGCCAAGACGATCATGCCAGGTCGTGATCCAGGTGGAACAGTCGCGACGTTGTTGATGGGAATCGCTGGAACGTTGATAGGATGCGCAATCCTGAGTTACTTTTATCCGCTGCAGTCGATCCAGCCGATCAGCCCCGAAGGATTCTCTGTCGGGGCCGGAGGAGCCTTCATTCTGTTGCTGTTCTACAAGATTCTTGGTGGCTATTGGTTTACCGAAGGGGAGCAGGCCACATTCCGCCACCGTCGCCGCCGTCGCCGCGTCTCCGGCATTTTTGACGATTAACCAGCTGTTTGATCCAAGACCGTTTTCCAGGAACTCGGCTTTGGTAAACAAAGCACCGCCGTTGATTTTCGTACGGCAACTCTGAGTTTGACCTTGTGCGATCGCACCCTGATTTTGATGGGGAGCGGTTAAGCCTGCCTGGTTTGGAATACCACTTTGCTCCCTTCCGGTCATCGTCAGCCCCCCACTGAATGGTGGCGACAATGCGGATTGCCACGGGCATTCGATGGCGTTGCAATTCCCGTCCCCGTTTGTCAGGAATTGCTGGCCTGAAATCGCCAGTCCTTCGCGCAAAAAATCCCGAAAAATCCTGCTGAGAGGCTGCTTGTATTAATCTTGGGCCAGAATAGAGTGACCGATTGCTTTCCAATCACCTCGTTCTCAATGATCCACAGCCGGAGGACTTCTCCATGTCCCGTGCCCTTTCCCTATTTTCCATTGGAATTTTTCTGGCCGGAATTGTCGGTCATGCTCAAGCACAAACCTGGACTCCGCAAGTCAGCGGAAACTGGAGTGTGGGTGCAAACTGGAATCCTGGAGTACCGACTTCCGGCGCTACCACGGTCCTGAATTTTTCTGGTGCCAACGCCACGTACACGGCCACCAATGATTTGGGAAACCCGTTTGTCGTCAACGGAATAACTTTTGGACAACGATTCAACACGACGACGATAGCAAGCGCGGCCAGCAACTCGCTTGAATTGGGTGGCGCCAATCCATTTATCACGACGCCTGTCGTCGGTGGAATAGACCCCAATTCGACAATCGGGGCCAATATCACTTCTGCGATATCGCTGAATCCAGCATCGGGAGCCGTGACGTTTGGTGGTAGCGGTTTGGGAACATTGTCATTATCAGGCGTCATTAGCAGCGCGAGTTCCATAACGCTCAATATCGCCGGCAACAACAATGCGCCCAACTGGTCGTATGTTCGTCTTGTTGGAGCAAACACTTTTACTGGCACCGTCAATCTCAATGGTGGTCACCTGGTTGTTGGCAATGCTACGGCTTTGGGTAACGCAGCGAATACGCTTGTTTACAACAGCGGCTGGATTGGTGCTTCCACGGCAACCACGATTGCCAACAATGTCACACTGAATAATGACATGCAAGTGATGGGGCTAACTGGAGTGCTAACGCTTTCTGGCGTGATCAGTGGTAACAGTGGTCTGAGGTTGTCCGGATTAACCAGCAGTACGTCTGGTCTGACGCTGACAGGAACGAATACCTATTCCGGTCAAACCGTCCTTGACATGCCGGCAATTTTTACCCAGAGCAGTTTCTCCGGGGTCGCGAATGGTCTTCTAACACTCAGTGGTGCCAATGGAGCGATCAGCAACACCAGTGGCGTAATCATTCGTGGCGGCACATTGGCACTCAACGATGCGACACCGATCGGGGTTGCCGGAGGCCGAATCAATGACTCCGCCAACATCACGTTAAATGGGGGGGTCCTGACGGTCGCCAGTTCTGCGGGTACAGCTTACAACGAGCAGGTTGCAGGACTTGTCCTGGATGGAGGCTCCAGCATCATTACGGTCACTCCAACGACAACTTCGGCGGCACAAATCAGCTTTACAAGTCTGACCCGCCAGGACCGTGCAACAGTTCTGTTTCGGGGAACTTCTCTTGGAATCGCGCCTGGAGCGAACGTTGGAACGGTTAGTTTTTCAGCAGCACCAACCGGCGACCTGGTCGGCGGGGGCGGTGCTGCTGGCTCGACGAATATCAGTATTCTGCCGTATGGTTATGGAGCTTCAACTGCCGCCGGGACTGGCGATAGCCTCGTAACATTTGATTCAGGGCGCATTCGACCGTTATCAACCACAGAATACGCTGCCACGATGACAGGCGGTACTTCGAACAGCGACAACGTCCGATTGGTGGCCTCACTTGATCTCGCCGACGCAGGCCTGACGACACGAAACGCGCTGGTAATGACAACGGGAACCCTGTCCAATTCTTCCGGCGGTGCGCTGCGATTGACTAGCGGTGTTGTGTTGAACAGTGGAATTGCAACAATTACCGCGCCACTTGACTTCGGTGCACAAGAAGCAATCTTTCACAGTCCCGCTGGTCTTACCGTCAATGGTCAAATTTCCGGCTCGGGTGGTCTGACCAAGAGTGGCGGCAGTATTCTTACACTCGGTGGTGTCAACAATTATTCTGGCACTACATCAATTCAAAACGGCACCATCAACTTTGCAGCATCGACTGCCTTCGGTAGCTCAACTCAAATTAATTCCGGGTCAGTTGGGGCTTCACTTTCCAGCATTACCAGGCCGGCACTTTCCTATACCGGCACAACTGCGGCTACCCTTACCCAAAACATCAACGTGAAGTCGGGATTATTGGCAGTCTTTACGGCGCAGGTAGCCGGAACGCTTCAGCTGGATGGACAGATATCGGGCGCAGGGGGCCTCTTCATTGCTGGTACCAGCACCTCTCCTGGCGGCAGAGTCATTTTGACGAATAACAGCAATAGCTACACTGGACAAACAATCATTAATTCAGGCACGCTGGTGTTTAGTAATGATTCCCAGTTAGGAAATGGCGGAGCAGTCAACGTGGGCAGTTTTTCGGACCAGGGCATATTGCTAAACGGAGACTGGACCACAAGTCGTCACTTCAATTCAAGTTTTACCAGTCGCGTCGATACCAATGGCTTCAACTGGAATCAGAATGGTGCCTTTACCGGTAGCGGAGGGATCAATAAATTCGGCAACGGCGTTTGGAATCTTAACAGCACAATTGCCAATAGCACGATGACCGGTGCCATTGGCGTTCTCGCCGGACGAATGAATGTCAATGGTTTCCTGGCGACATCGACCAATGCGGTCACTGTTTCGAGCGGTGCAGTAGTGGGTGGGACCGGGGAGATTGACCGGCCGATCACAATGTCTACTGGTAGCATCATGGCTCCCGGTTTGAGTCCTGGTACCCTGACGGATTCGTCGCGCTCGGCAGCTGCGGTTACTTTCAATACCGGCTCGATTTACGAGTTCGAAATCAATAATGCAACTGGTACTCTCGGCGTCAACTGGGACCGCTTGGTGGCCTTGAACTCGGCTATCAGTCTGCCAAATGCGTTGACCGTCCGGTTGTTGGGTCTGGACAATACGAATGCACTTGGCGTGGTCACCAACTTCAACAACGCCAACAATTACCTTTGGGAATTCGCGACCGCTCCAAATTTTTCAGGAACGGCGTTTGGCAGTATTGCCTTTACCATTGATTCGACCCAGTTCGTCAGCAACAACCCGTTGGCTGGTGGAACATTCAGTATTGTCCAGATTGGTGGCACGGGTTTGGGCGTTCAGTTCACAGCCGCTGCCATTCCGGAACCCGGATCACTGGCATTGTTGGGAGGATTGTTGATTGCAACAGTCGCAGGCTGGAGAAATCGTCGGCGTTAACGCTTGTTAGGCGATTGATTCAAAGGGACTCGTCGCCTCGTCCACTGCGGCAAAAACAACTTTTCGAAAGGCGTCTGCCGGTCGAAGTCGGGATTTTCACGCCCCAGACCAGGGCATCCCACAGTTCGTTGGCAGAATTGGCCGCCTGCCGACTTGAACTGTGATTCAACTGCATTCAAGATACGTCTGTTGGATTCGTTGTTCAGATTGGGAGTTGATGCCCGATACTTTTTCTGACGTCCCGCCGTAACTCTTGCCTGTGAAACGGATTTCCGGTCTCTGTTCGCCAAAAGGCAGACACCATGTGGATTCGCAAAAGATTTGACATCTCCGATTGGGATTTGCTATGGGCTTTCTCCCGGAGTCTGATGCCGGGTTTCGAGCCGAACATTCGAGCGTCCAGCAGCGAATTGCCCGAGCCGGGCCTGGAGCTGCGAACATTGTCCGTGCGCAGCGGATTCGATCTGCTTCTATCGGCCATGGATTGGCCTGTCGGCAGTGAGATAATCATGTCCGGCATGACGATCCCGGACATGCCGAGGATTGTCGAAGAGCATGGACTGGTGCCGGTCGGAGTGGAAATCGATCTCACGACTTTGGCTTCGACGGCCCAGGATGTTGAAAAGGCGATTACAAAACAGACGCGGGCCATCGTCGTCGCCCATTTGTTTGGTGGACTCTGTGATCTGGACGCGATTGCGGCGATTGCCAGGCGGCATAACCTGATGTTGCTCGAGGACTGTGCCCAGGCTTGGGTCGGAAATCATCAATCCGGTGACCCGAGGGCCGACGTGTCGATGTTCAGTTTTGGTCCGATCAAGACGAACACGGCATTGGCCGGAGCCGTTTTCGAAGTTCGCCAGGCGGCTTTGCTGGCCCGGATGGAGCGCATTCATCAATCCTGGCCCCAGCAATCACGCTGGACATTCATCAAACGGGTTTGCAAATACGCTTTGCTCAAAAAAGTTGCGACTCGTCCGGCGATGGCTGTCCTGGTTCGGCTGGCCCGATGTTTTGGTCGAACACATGACGGGTTTATTTCGAGTGCAGCCCGCGGTTTTCCGGGGCCGGGGTTTTTTCGCAAGATTCGCCAACGGCCCGCCCAGCCGCTTCTGAAACTTCTGGATCGAAAACTTTCCCGATTTGATGCCGGGCAGGTTCGGGCCAGACAGACTTGCGGGCAGGGAATTGCCCAACGGCTGGCCCGGCAACTGCCAGTTCCTGGAATCTCGGCGATCCGACAAACGTGGTGGGTGATCGGCGTGTTGGTCGATGATCCCGTCGCGTTGGTCGAAGTGATGTGGCGAGCCGGGTTTGACGCGACCCGGAATTGCAGCCTGAAACCGGTCGGCGATGCGGAACTGCCCAATGCCAACCTGTTTTTGGAGCATCTGGTTTTTCTGCCGTTCGGAATGGAGATGCCGGCGGGCGAACTGGATCGAATGGTGACCCTTGTTCTTGAATCTGGGGCCCAACCGCCGGCCTGGTGCGAGGGAGTTGCGAGTCCTTTCCAAATCGGCCCTGTCGCCGCTTCGCAGAATGTTGACCGTCCATGCCGCCGCACGGTAGGCGAGTGAGTTGCGAGGCTAAAATCGCGGCGTTTTCCAATGGCAAAACACCAGTAAAAAAAATCCTGAAAAAATCGGGTATGTAGCGGTTGCCCTAACGACATGGCAAGCTATGGTTGCACTGGAGCATGGGATTTCGCGATTGATCGGCGGCATTTCGGCTTTGTCAGGAATTTCTACTTGCCAGATCTGGGAACAGCGAAACAGGGACCGTCCGATGCCAATTCAGGGAATCTTGCGTGAAATCGTCGACCGTCCGGTAACTGCTGATCCGGACTGGACTGTGGGCAAGATCACGGATGTGATGCTGGACGAGGACGTCTCGACGATTCTGATTGTGGACCAGCATGGGCGGATGATTGGGCTGGTGACCGAGTCGGCGTTGCTGGCGGCTGCGGTCGATCCTCCGCGTCAGGCCGAGGCGATCAGTTTGTATATGGAGCGAAAATTCGCCTCCGTGAACTCGCGGGCATCGTTGGACGACGTGGTCCAGACCTTTATTGATCGACGCGTCCGACATCTGCCGGTAATCGAAAAAGGATGCCCTGTTGGGATCATCAGCCGTCGTCGGCTGTTGCAGGAATTGACTGGCCGACAGGAAGAAATGACCGAATCGATGGCTGGCGATTCGGTTGGTTAGGCCCACGATCAAGCAATCAGCCTGTCGAGATTTGGGTGCCTGCGGTGAATCTTCATCCATTTTTTTCCGGCAAAAAATTGCATACTTTGATTCGTCAGGATAGCGACTGGATCGGAACATTCCCGGCAGTTCGAATCGCGGCCTTGAATTCGTGAAGGATTTTTCGGGTTAGGCCACTCGGGTTCAAGCGATTCCTGGTCGTGACCCGATGTTGCCTCAAGAGTCCGATTTCCGGCAAAGCTGGGTTGTGCAGCCTTTCAACAATTGCCGGGATTCGGAGATAAACGGTTACCGGTGGGCAAGTGCCCGAAATTCGGAAACAAAACGCATTCTGGCCTTGCAATTTGAACGCCGAATCAGATCAGGGAGTGGAAGCAGTTTGACACGCAAACGATGCCAGTCCGCCAATCGCCGCATCGACCGGATGTCCGAAAAGGAACTTTTGGATACCCGCATTTCCGATCTCGGTTTGACTATCGAAGGCTCGATTCTGGAGCCTCATATCGAGCGGCTGTACGAGGAACTCGATGCCCGAGGCATCAAGGCAAAACCGCATTGCTGGTTGAGCGATGACTGGTTCAGCCCGGATGGAATTCCCGGCATCGCGATTCCGTTCTATCTGGCGCATCCGCGGCTAATGAAGCTGGAACGGAAACAAATGGTCGAGGTCGAGGGCGGAACAAAGCTTTGGCTGATGAGAATCCTCCGGCACGAAGCGGGGCATGCGCTCGATACGGCGTACCGGCTGCATCGCCGGCGAAGCTACAAGGAAGTCTTTGGAAATTATTTTACTCCGTACCCTGATTCCTATCGTCCCCGTCCACGCAGCAAGTCGTACGTGTTGCATCTCGATCCGTGTTATGCACAGAGTCATCCGGCGGAAGACTTTGCCGAAACGTTTGCGGTGTGGCTGGCTCCAGGCCGTAAGTGGGAACAGGAATATCGTGGATGGAAGGCACTATCCAAGTTGCACTTCGTGGAAGAATTGATGGGCGAGGTTGCCGGAGAGGCTGTGAAGGTCCGGTCGCGGATTCGCATTGAACCGGTCAGCAAGATTCGGAAAACGCTACGGGACCACTACAGCATCCTGCACGATCGTTTTCAAATGGACTGCACGGAGACCAACTTTGATGCGCAGTTGCTCAAGGTCTTCATACGACTGAAGCGGGAAGAATTGGATTTAAAGGCTTCCTTCTTTCTGCAAAAATATCGCGGCGAAGTTTGCCGAATCGTTGGCCAGTTTACGGGCGAGAATCCGTACAACGTCAACCAGATTATTATCCAGCTGGCCAAACGGGCTGATGAACTGGGGCTGTTCGCGCATGGAGAAATCGCGACAATCAAGGGGCGTGTGATTTCCCTGCTGACCGCACTCACCATGGACATCATCAACAGTAACCAGCACCGGATTGCGCTGTGAAAAAGCTGCGGATTTTGGTCTTGATGCACGAGTCGCTCGTCCCGCCGGAATCCACAGAAGGGTTGACTGACGCGGAGATTCAGGAATTCAAGACCGAATACGATGTCCTTTCGACCTTGCAAAACATGGGGCATGAAGCCCGGCCCCTGGGTTTGCTGGATGACCTTGGTGAAATTCGCCGTACCATCAAAGAATGGCAGCCGGAAGTCGCCTTTAACCTGATGGAAGAATTCAATGGCGTCGGCGTCTACGACCAGCACGTCGTCAGTTTTCTGGAGTTGATGAGGCAACACTACACTGGCTGCAATCCCCGTGGATTGTTGCTGGCCCACGACAAGGCTCTCGCAAAAAAAATTCTGACCTACCACCGAATCCGGACACCTGGCTTTTTTGTGGCGTCAAAAGGGAAACGCTACAACAAGCCGAAGGGACTTGAATATCCTTTGCTGGTCAAAAGCGTTTCCGAAGAAGCTTCGCTCGGTATTACCGAATCATCGATCGTTTATCACGACGCCAGTTTGGCAGACCGGATCGCATTCATTCACGATGAAGTCTCGACAGACGCCCTGGTCGAATCGTACATCGAAGGCCGCGAAATGTACGTCGGCATCTGTGGAAACCATCGACTGACGACTTTTCCAATTTGGGAACTGAAATTCACGAAAGCTCCCAGGGGCATGCCGCAAATCGCGACAGCTCGCGTGAAGTGGGATTACAAATACCAGGAGAAACTGGGGGTCGTTACCGAAGAAGCCAGTGATCTGGACGAATCGACGTCGCGGAATATCTTGCAAACCTGCAAACGGGTCTATCGTGCGTTGAGCCTGAGCGGTTACGGCCGGATGGATATGCGGGTCACCGAAGACGGCAAAATCTATGTGCTGGAAGCCAACCCGAATCCAAACCTGGCCTACGGCGAGGATTTTGCCGAGTCAGCGGAAAAGGCCGGCTGGGATTACGAAGAACTGCTGCAACGCATCGTCAGCCTGGGGATCAACTACCAGGCCGAATGGCGATTGGCCCAGTAGGATCAACTATTTGCCGGCACCGATGATTTTTTTTCCGCCGATCCACGGCTGAAGCCTGGCGGGGATGTTCAGGCTTCCGTCTTCGTTCTGGTGATTTTCCAGAACAGCGATGATTGCCCGGCTGAGGGCGAGCGCCGTTCCGTTCAAAGTGTGAACGAAATGCGTCCCCTTTTCGCCACTCTTCTTGAAGCGAATGTTCAAACGTCTTGCCTGGTAATCGGTGCAGTTCGACGTGCTGGTTACTTCGCCATATTCGCCACCATCGCCGCGGCCAGGCATCCATGCTTCCAGATCAAATTTCCGGAAAGCCGGTCCGCCAAGATCGCCGGTTGCGGTATCGACGACGCGGTAAGGAATTTCGAGGGCGTCAAAAAGCTCGCATTCGATCCTGCAAAGCTCGTCGTGCATTGACTCACTTTGATCGGGCGTCGTGAAAGCGAACATCTCGACTTTGGTGAATTGGTGAACGCGGTACAGTCCTCGCGAGGCCCGTCCGGCAGCACCGGCTTCGGTCCGGTAACAGTGGCTGATTCCGCAAACGCGCAGCGGCAGATTCTGTTCGTCCAGAATGTGGTCGCTGTACAATCCGCCCAAAGTAATCTCTGCGGTTCCCACCAGTGACAACGTCGTGTTGTGAACACTGTAGACCTGCGTTTCGGGTCCACGAGGCATGAACCCGATTCCTTCCAGCACGGAATCCTGGGCGAGGTCTGGCGTGATCGTCGGCAGGTATCCGCGTTGCATCAGTTCGTTGACCGCAAACTGCTGCAGGGCGAGGTCCAACAGAACCAGCTCGCCTTTCAGAAAATAAAACCCCGATCCGGTTGTCCGCGCTCCTCCCTCGAAATCGATCCAGTCGTGTTTCTCTCCGATTTCCAGATGATCGAGCGGCTTGAAATCGAATTTGCGAACCGGAGTCGCACCGTGGTAAAGTTCCAGATTCGATTTGTCATCGACCCCGACTGGCGCGGAGGCATGGGCCATATTCGGAACTGTCAACTCGATCGCATGGACCGCTGCTTCGAGATTGTCGTGCTCGTGTTGTGTGACTTCCTTCTCTTCCCGCAGTTTACGGGCCTGTGCTTTGTTGGCCTCTCGTTCATCTGAGTCCTTTGACCGGCCGATCAATTGTGAATACTCATTGGATTGCCGGTTCAGCTGCTCAACCAGTTTCAGCTTCTCCCGGCGGCTGTTCTCCAGTTCGACCAGCTCGTCAATTCGCTGATGCACGCCGCGATTCGAACAGTTTTGTTTGACGGCGTCAGGGTTTTCCAGAATGTATTTTCGATCGAGCATGGCAGGTGAAATGGGGGTTGTTTTTGCAAAAAAGTTCAAGCGGGAAGTTTAAGGATTTCCCCGAAAATTGATACTGGACCGGGGTTGGTGAGGTCGCCGTTTGCCGGTGATTCGCTGCTATTTCATCGCTCCAACAAAACGCTCATTCAGCCTTGCCAGAGCGGCCGCGCCGTCTTTGGCGTCCACAGCGACATTGATGCGGACCTCGCTGGTGTTGATGATTTCAAGATTAATGTTGGCATCCCTTAGAGCCTGAAATATACCGGTCGCCATTCCGGTGTGGCTGCGAAGGCCGATTCCGCTGACCGACAGTTTTGCGATCGCGGACATTTCCCGAATTCGGGAGCCAGTAAACTTTTCACACAACTGTTTGGCGACTCTACGGGCAGCGTCCATTTGATCGCGTGGAATCGTGAAGGTGAGATCCGAGCATTCGGCACTGTTCCAGGTCTGGACGATCATATCGACGAATACGCCGTTGCCGGCCAACTCGCGAAAAACTTCAGCGGCGACTCCGGGATAGTTGGGCAAGTGCAAAAGGGTCATGCTCGCCTGGGTTTCGTCCAATCCAATGTTATCGACGGTCAGGCCTTCGAGTTCGACCCCGCGCAACCGCTGAATGACATCGACCGGCGAGGCTTGCCTCTTGATCTTTCCGATTTGGGCAAACGGGTCCTGAACGGCGTTGTCAGGCATGCGATGCAAGCCAAACTCTTCGTGCACTGCCCGCAAAGCCCTGAGTGACTGGGCGCGATCGACAAGGACCGAGATCTTGATTTCGCTGGTAGTGATCATTTGTAAATTGATTTCGGCACGGGCCAGCGCCTGAAACATGCGCGTCGCAACTCCGACCTGATGGGCCATCCCAAGTCCCACGACCGAAACTTTTGAGACGTTATCATTGCAATCGCTGATCGTTCCGCCCAGTGATTGAACGACCGGCTGTATGACCCGCAAAGTCGCTTTCAGTTCGTCGCGGGGAATGGTAAAGCTGACGTCGGCGCGACCATCGGCCGAGGGGCTTTGTACGATCATGTCGACCGTGATCTTCTTTTCATCGAGCGGTGCAAACAGCTGATAGCAAACGCCAGGTACGTCCGGCAGCCCAGTAAGTGAAATCCTGGCTTCGTCACGGGTCAATGCCGCTCCGCTGACTGCTTCGCCTGGGGCCTCGGGGTCATTTACGATCAGCGAGCCAGCCACATCGGCCTGGCTGTTTCTCACATGAATTGGGACGCCGAATTTTTTTCCGAACTCGATTGATCGGCTGTGCATGACGCCAGCTCCAAGGCTGGCCAGTTCCAGCATTTCGTCGTAGCTGACCTGTCGGGTCAATCGGGCTTCCGGCAAAACCCTCGGGTCTGTTGTGTAGACGCCATCGACGTCCGTATAGATTTCGCAGGCCTCGGCTTCCAGAACCGCCGCCAAAGCGACTGCGGTTGTATCGCTGCCGCCACGACCGAGTGTTGTAATGTTCAGGTACTCGTCGATCCCCTGGAAACCGGCGGCGATGACGATATTTCCTTCTTCGAGCAGTTGCTTGATGCGGTCCGTCGAAATCGACTTGATGCGGGCTTTGGTGTGCGAGCTGTCAGTGCGAATTCCCAGTTGCGCGCCAGTCAGGCTGACGGCGCGGAATCCGAGCGTGTCGATCGCCATGGCCATCAGGGCCACGCTGACCTGTTCGCCGGTGGACAACAGCATGTCCATTTCGCGGGCCGGCGGTTGTTCGTTGATCTTGTGCGCCAGCTCGATCAAATGATCGGTGTTGTGTCCCATCGCACTGACGACAACGACAACGTGGTTGCCTTCCTGCTGGGCCCGTACAGCTTTTCGGGCTGCGGCCAATATTTTCTCACAATCGGCGACACTTGTCCCGCCGAATTTTTGAACAACCAGACCCATCTCGACTTTTTAATCCTCAAACATCATTTCGACTTCCATACCAGCCAACCCAAAATGTTAGCGACAGATGGAAACCGCAACAGGCCACGTCTGCCGATCTGACGCACAAATCGTTATGCTGGTGCCAGAAAAATTGCCCCTGACTGTATTCCGATTGTGTTCCACCATGACTCCGAGCAAGTCCGATATTTTTGCTGAACTTCAATGGCGAGGTCTCGTTTACCAAACGACAGCCGATGATTCGATGTCCGGTTGGTTGAACAAGGAAAGCCGCACGGTTTATTCGGGTTTTGATCCGACGGCTGACAGTCTGCACGTAGGAAGCCTTTTGCCGCTGTTGACCCTTCGACGCTTTCAGCAGGCCGGGCATCGGCCGATCGCATTGACGGGTGGCGCGACTGGAATGATTGGTGATCCCAGCGGCAAAAGCGCCGAACGTACTTTGCTGGGCGAAGACCAACTGCAAGCCAACCTGGCCGGTATCCGAACACAGATGGAGCTGTTGCTCGACTTTGATTGTGGCACGACGACTGCCGTACTTGTGAACAACAACGACTGGATTGGCAAGTTCAGTTACATCGAATTCCTGCGCGATGTGGGCAAGAATTTTTCGGTGAATGTAATGATGGGCAAAGACTCGGTCAAAAGCCGACTGGAAGGGGACGCAGGGCTGAGCTACACCGAGTTCAGTTACATGCTCCTTCAGGCTTATGATTTTGTTCACCTGAAACAGCAGTTTGGTTGCGAGCTGCAAATCGGCGGAAGTGACCAGTGGGGAAATATCACGGCAGGGATCGACCTTGCCCGTCGGATGGATGGGTCGCAAGTGTTCGGCATGACTTGTCCGTTGCTGACCAAAGCAGACGGAACGAAAATGGGAAAGACAGAGTCGGGGACGATTTGGTTGTCTGCCGAACGAACGAGCCCTTACCAGTTCTACCAGTATTGGATCAACGTGGCGGATGAAGACGCAGGAAAGTGCCTGAGATTTCTCTCAGAACATTCCGAAGACGAAATCAAACAGCTGGACGATAGTCGACGTGATAACCCGGGGTCAAGAGAAAGCCAAAAGCAACTGGCGGCGTCGTTGACCCGGTTGATTCATGGGGATGACGGGTTGAGTCGCGCTGAACATGCGACGCAGGTTTTTTTCGGCGCGGAAATTGACAAGTTACAGGACCAGGAGCTTCTGCAAATTTTCGCGGACGTACCGAGTAAATCGTTGCCGTTCGATTCTCTGGGGGATGGTTCGCTTTCGATGGCTGATGCCCTCGTAAATTCGGGGCTGGTGTCAAGTAAAGGCGAGGCGCGCAGGGCTGTTGGAGAGGGTGGTGTCTATCTGAACAATCGGCGTTGTGATGATTTTGGACTGGTTCTCTCGCGGGAACATCTGGCCAGCGAGTCGACAATTGTTCTTCGTCGCGGCAAGAAAAAGTACGCTTTGCTAAGATTCGAATGATCGCCCAAAAAAAGTTTCGGCCATGGCCTGATTGTGCCAAAAAGATCGCAGAATCACGGCTTCAGCACCGAGTTTAAGGGAGATCCAGAATCGCACGCGTCAGATAATGAATTGCATCCCGACAATTTTTTTGTAACCGTGGTTGATTGTCGCTAGAATTTAGCCCAATCCCGTCCCGGCAAAACCCACACTGACTCCGCGCAACAAAAGTGAGGAAGGGAAAGGCACCGATGGAAGAACAAGGTCGCACGGAAAATGGTGCGTATCGGCCTGACGATACGACTGTGATGAAGTCGTCATTTGACGACGAAGAATCCGGCAGCTTCTCATTAACTGCCAATTTCCAGTTACAGTTTATCGAAGCGACAAGTCGCTACGAAATCCTCGATGGACTCGGCGAAGGCGGGGTGGGTACAGTCTATCGGGCCCGGGACCGCGATCTTGGGCGCGAAGTCGCAGTCAAGGTTCTCTTGCCCAAACACCTTGGGAATCCTGATCTGATCCGAAGGTTTTCAAACGAATCAAAAATCATTGGTTACCTCCAGCACCCTGGCATCGCCCATGTTTACCAATCAGGAAATTGTGCGGATGGCCGCCCGTTCTATGTGATGAAGCTGGTTGATGGAGAGACTCTCGCGGATTTGCTGAAACAACACGAAGAGGGAACTGTCTCGCTTTCCAGACTCTTGCGGGTTTTTTCGGACGTTTGCCAGGCCATCGCCTACACACATTCCTGTGGGATCATCCACCTCGATCTGAAACCCCGAAATGTAATGGTCGGTGCGTTCGGTGAAGTTCACGTGATGGACTGGGGGTTGGCGAATTCGGTTCGTGCTGAGGTTTCCAAATTGATCGGCTTGCATTCCGAAGCCACACATTTTGGCGATGTCGTTCAGTTGAATATGGATTACAAAACGTCGATTCGGGGGACACTTCCGTACATGTCGCCAGAAATGGCCAGGGGCGAACGGGTTGGACGCGCGGCAGACATTTTCGGACTGGGAGCAATCCTGTGCGAAATACTGACTGGCAGTCCACCATTTTCCGGCAAGAGCAAACGGGAGATGTTTCGTCACGCGTTGGTCGGAGAAATGGGGGATGCTTTGGCAAGTCTGGCAGCGACCGATTCCGACAGTGCGCTGGTACGATTGGCGAAACGATGTTTGGCACCGCTGGCCGAAGACCGGCCGGAAAGCGCCCATGAGCTGGTCGCGGAACTTTCCAGCTACAACGAATGCGCGTTGTCCCGGATGGAAAGCGACATGTCACGGTTTTTTGATCTGTCCCTCGACCTGTTTTGCATCGCGGGCTTCGACGGCTATTTTCGCCGCATCAATTCCAACTTCACCAAAATCCTTGGCTTCCCGGAAGCAGTTCTATTGGCGACACCATTTATCGACCTGGTTCATCGAGACGACCGCGAAAAGACGATTCAACAGATGTCGGTCCTGGAGGAAGGCAAACCAGTAGTCCGCTTCCGCAACCGCTATCTCTCCGCCGCCGGCGACTACGTCGAATTCGAATGGACCGCCAAATCGATCCCGGAAGAAAACATCATCTTCGCCGTGGCGCGAAATGTGACGTGAACGGCGAATCAACTGGTCTCCATAATTGTTTGGACAATCGACTTTTCAACAACAGAACGAATGGAAATTCCCGATGCCAGTATTGGGATTAACAGAACACCAAATTCATCAAGCAGGAATTCGATTAGGCTATGGAGGAGTGTCTCAGGTTCGTATCCCGGCCATGAGGCCTGCCTGGTTGCGTGAGGATCAGGTAGTGTTACGACTGATTGGTTCCCCCCTTGCATATGCAGGGTTTGATCTGGATTGTGGTCAATCTTGCAAGTACGTTTGCTGGCGTTCTTTTTGGGAATATGCGTCTACAACTCAGCGTTAGGTTCGGCGGATGTCCATCTCAAGCGCAACGATTGGTGGGTTGATTTTCGAGAAAAACCTCGGCTGGAGTTCGCCAGGCAAGTCTCTTTCTCGGCCGGTTGTT
>JAYVKA010000304.1:0-3352 GCA_043768885.1 Planctomycetota bacterium | reverse complement strand
GCCAATCGGCTTGCTTCTGCAATCGAACTCTTCAGCTTGAACATCGCCTTGTACAGCCCGCACTTCACTCCGAAAAACAAAAAAGCCTTCTTGCCGGTCTTGAATGAACTTTGTGTGCAGGCAATTCCTTCGTCAACCTGTGGATACCGGCTTGCCCGCAAACGGATCGGTTGGGTCGGCTTTGATTATTGTCACAGGGCTTCTCTGTTTTGGCAGTCGAATTGTTGCCAAAGGCAAGGACGTAAACGTGAAAGGCCGGGCAGGACTTCCAGCCTGAAAGCCTGCCCGGTTTCGTTCGGATCGCCAGGTTATTCCTGAGCCATGCGAGTCAGGCCGATGATGTGGCGCTGTTGCTCTTCAATTGGGTTCAGATCCTTGCCAGCAGCAAGTTTGTCCAGCCGCTTGTTAAATTCCTGCAAACCACCCAGCACATTGGCGACATTGGATCGCAAATCGACGGCGTAGTTTTCTTCGATGATGGGGAGGATTTTGTCCGAAAACTCATCGGCCTTGTTATCCTCAACCACCAGATTGATGGCCTCTTCGAAAACATCCCGATGCTCCTGCATGATTCTGGTAAACTCCCGGCGAGTTGCGGTTTGGGTTTCATCCAGCTGGCGGTCGAAATAGTTGGCAATCGTCCCTTCGGCAGTTTCGCGGAGATTGGGCATGTTGGCGACGAGTTCCTTGCTCGCTTCCTGGGCCCAGATCGGAGCCGATTTCCGGACTTCCTCGGCCGCCGCCTTCCTGGCTTCAACCGAGAACTCATTAATGTAGGTCGTTGCCGAAGCCACGATTGTTTTGGGTTGCGTCAGGTCGTTCAGGGCGTAATAGCCGTAGCCGAAATAGCCGCAAAGCAGCAGGATCGACAGGAAACCCAGAACCAACGTCAGGTTTGTGGACCAGTTGGTGGACCTTCGTTTTGCTGCGAGCTCCTTGGTCAGCAGGTCGATTCGTTCTTCCATATGGCTTGGGGCAGGTGTTGTTGCTGTACTCATGTTCATCTCGCTTGTTTTTTGAAATTTTTTGTTTTGAAAATGCGGTGCCGTCTTTGAGACGGGTCGAGTTGTCAATTTCCGCCAGCATTCCGGGCCAAATCGTCCGTTTTGCCAGCATCGCCTTCTTCCGACGTGCTGGGCGGCGAACCGCTTTCGACAGCCGTTGTCGTACTGGATTCAGCACCGGAATTGCCGGTCTTCAAATTCGAGTCATCGGGGAATACGTAATTGTCAGCGTAAACCAGGGTCATGCGAATCAGCTCGAAAAGCTCGAGCGCAATTTGTTCGGCGACAGAGATGTTGGCCATTTTCGGTTGTGAAGCCGGAAACTCGTCCAGCTTGCCGGCGATTTCTTCCAGCTCTTCCTTCATAAAGTCCACATAGTATCGCTGACCAAATTGCTGATAGACTTTTTCCATATTGTTCCGGACATTCTCCATTTTTTCCGGATCTTCGAGAACCGGAAACTCCTTGATCAGCAGTTCTTCCTGCTCATCCAGCATTTTCGAAAAAGAAGCGGTCAATTTCTCCTGCATGTCCTTCTGAAGATTTTTGATCAGGACATCCCGTTCGGCGTTCATGGCTGCAACGATCACGTCGGAATCGGCTTCAGCCTGTAAGCGGAATACCTCGGCGATGTGAGGACCTTCGTCTTCGGCCAGTCGAAGGACTTGGCGAGTCAACGGCTCGGAGAAAAGTTCTGGTTGACTTTCGATCGTTCGCTGAACTTCGGCTAGCCGGTTGTGCCGGATGTCAATGTAGAGTCGGTAAAACAGAAATGCGGATGTCAGAACGAACAAGAAGAGTCCGCAAAACAGAATCAGGCGGACTTTCGTTGCCCAGTTCAACGCTCGTAAAATCCGCCGGCTTTCGTTCTCCAACGCGTTCATTTTGTCTGTCACTGCAGCAAGTTGCTGTTCAGTCGTCATGGACATAAATCACCTTTCGACAGGGTGTGTTTGGAAGTGGTTCGGGAACATTTGGACCCAAAGAGGCCTTTCGGGTTGATTCCGTTGTAACCTGGACCTTGGGGCATTCCCAGTAATTGGGCATTCAAAGTCGCAAATTGGTGCGGGATTGGCAAACAATTCGCAAACGTCCCGGCTTCCAAATCAGGAGTCTTCGGTTCGATCGCGCGTTCGATCAAGAGAAGCGGCCCCGATCAGATACAGGCAGCCATCGACAATGCGCCTTGCATCAAAGTCACGACTTTGATTCGCCGTAGGGGCACAGATTGAAATTGAACAATGGCAATTATTTCAAAACCGGACCTGGAAACCGGAGTGTTTTTTTCTGCGGGTGCTCACACCAGGTGTTGTTGTTTTGGGCCTGGGTGCCGGAAGGATTATGACCTACAACGCAGCGGTCACGGGCAATTTGGTAATTCTGCTATTGCTTGCTGCCTGGATCGAATGCTGGAACAGGATTCGGCAGAAGACCGTGCTTCGAATCGTCATGGTGCTGCTGGTTGTTACCTTACAATTCAAGTGGAGTTTGTCGGAATACCAGGCACAGGCCAGGGTTAGATGTAATCGTTGAGCCAACCAGAAAGTAGCGATGGAAAAAGAGCTGGCCCATCAACCCGGCCGCGATTTGGTTTTGGTTCGATATTCGGATTCACATGATCCATCTTCCGAATGGGTCTACAACAAAGCAGAAATCGACGCTGCGGAAGTCGTTTGGTCCAGGGAAATTTCAATTGAAGCGAGAAGTGAACTGATTCGGTATTTTCACAATCGAAATGTGTGGGTCGTCGAAGCGGACGCGGAACCTGCCGTGCGGAAACAGTATGTCGGGCCGGAAGCTGTTCCATCGTCAATAGTGTCGTGAGCAGATAGTAGAACAATTGTCCCCAATTGTTCATTTTGGCTTGCCTGAGTACTACTTTACCGGGGCGGTGAACAATTGAGGACAATTGTTCTACTATTG
Organism: Planctomycetota bacterium; assembly: GCA_043768885.1. Taxonomy (GTDB): domain Bacteria; phylum Planctomycetota; class Planctomycetia; order Pirellulales; family Pirellulaceae; genus BJ22. The sequence goes on along the minus strand of JAYVKA010000304.1, from coordinate 425 downwards.
CCACGCCCGGTCGATTAACCGAAGTACCGTCGTGGATTAGGATGGCTGAACCCAAACGAACAGGGAAATCTCGTTCCGTGCAGCAGGGCGATGTCCAACCCCTACGAATCTCCAAAGACCATTTCCAGAGCTGAACCGGCCGGCGTTCCGACTTCGCCGATTGTCATTGATGGGTCGTTGACCGTTGCGGACATTTTGGCGGCACGTCGTTTAATGACGAACCAATATTGGTTTCGCATGTTGGCTTGGGCAGGCATCCTTGTCACGTCCTGCTTGTTCGTGTTCCTGTACCTGAGTTCGTCGAACCAGTTCCAAACCCGGGCAGCGTCCTTTTCGTTCGCGGCAATGTCATTGCTGTTTCCCATGATGATTCTGGTTCGACTGGGCATTCAGCGGTTTCGATTGGCTCAAATGGCACGGGTAAA
>JAYVKA010000303.1:0-5350 GCA_043768885.1 Planctomycetota bacterium | reverse complement strand
TTGTTGGCCAGCCGCACTGGAACATTTTCCGCAAACTTTGATGTTCCAGGCGTTACCAATGCCGCAGAGTTGTTCGAGGCGGCTGCGTTTCGCGTGGTTCCGCCGAGTGTCGAGCTGGATTCGGATTGGCTCGATGAACCGATGATGCAGGACATCGCGGCATTGTCTGGCGGCAGCTATCTGCCTCTCGACAGAATCAATGAGTTGCCGGAGTTGTTGCCGCGACTGGAAACCCGTGCGGAATTCAACAGCCCGTCCCAGCCCGCCTGGGATTTGAACCGGTTAAGACGTTACGGTGCGTATTTGTTGGTGCTGACTTTGTTGTGTGCGGAATGGGGACTCCGGAAGTGGTACCGGATGATGTAAGGGCTTACTGCCAAAGCGGTCTGACCCGCTCTGGTTTTTTAGGGTCTGACTCCATTGGCGATAGGCGGTAAGTGTTACTTGAACCTTTAATGACGAATTTTGGTAAGCATGAGTTCGAGAACATCCCAGTTTGACAGTAACCATTTTTCAAGCCGGATTTCCGCGTTGCGCGCGAACCTGCGATCGTGGTTGACGATTCGCGGGCTGGCCCGTTTGGTCTGGGTCGTTTTGTTGATTGCCGCAGCGGATATAGCCCTCGACCGGTCTTTTCGCATGGACGTCCCGCAGCGTGGAATCATGTTGGTGTTGATGGTCGCCGGGATCGCGTTTTCGTTCTATCGAATGTTGCTCCGCCCCGTTTCCAGACCGATAACCGATGACGCGCTGGTGCTGGAAGTTGAGAAACGAAATCCTGGCCTGGGGCAATCGGTGATTACCGGATTGCAACTGTTACGGGACGCCCAGGCGAATCGGGTGTCAAATTCCCCCGAACTGGTTTCGGCTGCGATTCATCAGGGGATTGAACAATCCCGTTCTGTTGATTTCAGTTCGGTCCTGAACCGCCGCGCCGGCCAGAAAAACTGGTTGAGGTTAATTGCTGGCGTTTTGGCGTTTGTGTTTCTGGTAGTGGGGATTTTTGGAACGGTCTTCCTGCAAACATGGTTCCGCCGAAACCTGATGCTGTCGGCGGACCTGTGGCCGCGCGCGACGCAGTTGTTGATCGTTGGAGCGGAGGAAGGCGAAATTATTGTCCCCCGGGGAATTGATCATAGACAGCTGGTTCAAATTCTTGAGACCAGCCGAATTCAAAATGTCGTAGTCGATCTGGAAATCGATGCCGGCGTAACCCGAAACATTCAGCGAATGAAGCCGACCGGGAAACTGGACGGACGCGAGCATGCATTTGTCTTCAACAGCATCGCTTCGGATTGTCGAATTCGTGCGATTGGTGGCGATGACACAACCGGATGGGTAGCGTTGAAGCTTGTGGAACCACCGGCGGTCAGCGAATTGCGACTGGATGCACTGTTGCCCAAATGGACTGGACGCGAAACCGAATCATTTTCTGGTAACGGTCCACATTCAATTTTGAGCGGCAGCGGATTGAGGGTTGGAATCACTGCGAACAAAACTTTGCAATCAGCCGAACTGGTCCGTGGCGAACAGATCACACCGTTGAACATGGTGGATGCCGAAAATCGACTTTTCCAGGTGGAAATCGGTCGCGAAGGTGAAACGGAGAGTGTCTCCGGCGGGACTTGGGCCATTCGACTGGTGGACGAGCGTGGTCTGGGGAATGTTCGGGATTCATCGTTTGAAGTTCGCATTCGGGACAACGAGAAGCCTTCCGTTCGTTCGCGATTGCTTGGAATCAGCGGGTTGGTTGTCCCGACGGCTTACGTGCCGATCGAATGGGGAGCGACGGATGATTATGGAATTGCGACCGTTGTGTTCGATACGAAATGGCAAGACGAATCGGTGGCAATCGGCGAGCGCAAGATTCCAGTGGCGGGCTTTGTCGGAGGGCCAATACTGGCTGAGATACCTGAAAACGTGACGGTTATGGAACTGGAACCTTTGGGGCTGCAACCGGGGATGACGCTGAGGTTTCGACAAGCGGCCACGGACTATGCCCAGCCGACGAGTGCGACCGGAGAGAGCCGGGAGTTCCTGCTGAAAATTGTAACCGAAGAGGAACTACTATCCGATTTGCTGCGTCGAGAGATTGAGCAGCGGGGTGTTTTTCAGCAGGCCTATGATCGGCAGCTGGAGCTCAACAGCCAACTCCTTCAGGCGGTTGCGTCTCCTGGTAGCGACGAGAATACAGCTCGAGAGCTGGAAACGCGGTTGTTGGGCCTGTATCGGGCGCAGCGAACGATTGGAACCAGTATCGTAGCCGTGGCCAGCCGGTTTGACGAGTTCCTGGTCGAAGTCGCAAACAATCGACTGGATGAACACACAAAAGCGGACAATCCTGGTCAGACCATTCAGGGGCGTTTCGAAAACGAAATCATTCGGCCGATTCGGGACTTGGACGACAAACTGGTGAACGATTCGGCCCGGGGAATGGAAACGGCCCGGCGCAGCATCGCCCAACCGGCGGAATTGGCCAAAGCGGTCAGGGAGACTTCCGCTACCCAGGAACAGATTTTGGATGCCATGCGGATCATACTGTCTGCCATGCAATCATCCGAAAACTTCCAGGAAGCGGTCAACCGTTTGCTGGAAATCCGCAGAATTGAACAAAACATGCAACGTGAGCTTGAGCGTAAGGGCGAGAACCCGGAGGATATATTCAATCCACTGGGCGATGGGAAATAGCACGGACGGTTGTATCGCTTTTGAACTCGCATCGTCTTGGTGAAACTTGACTGAATTAGGTTGGAGAAAAGAGATGATAAAAAACACAAAACGATTTTTTTTGTTTGCAATTCTCTTTTGCTCTGCGGTTTTTCCATCCAACAATGCCGCTACGGCCAATTGCCAACCTGCCAAGCAGGACTCGGCAGCCCAACAACAGTCCGCAAGTGAACTGGGCGAACGGCAACGCCTGGTTTCGCGAAAGATGGAAGAACTCGAGGAACGGTTCACGCGGGTAGCGCGGGAACTCTCTGAGAAGGAACCGGAGCAGGCCGCACGTTTGGTGTCGGCTTTCCAGGCAGCGCGGGAACGACTGATAACTGCCGGAATGAATGACGTGGCGAGGCTGATTGACGAAAACAAGGTCAGTGAGGCAACTACCAAGCTGAATCAAGTGATGGCTTCGCTCGATGTGCTCTATGGCCTGCTGGTCAACCGCGAAGAACAAAAGCTGACTCCGGCTGAAGAAGAAAAAATGCTTCAGAAATGGAAAGAGGCAATCGAACAACTTCGGAACGAAGAAGAAAAACAGGAACGTGAAACGTCAAAGCTGGCGAACAAGGATGAAACGCTTGAGAAACTTCAAAAGCAAATTGAAAAGGTCAACGAGCTGATCAAACGCCAGGAAGCCTTGCGTCAACAAACGCAATCGGGCGAAGGATCAGGCCTGCGAAAGCTGGATCAAATCGCAGACGAGCAGTTTGCCATTCGCAAGGAGACCACTGATCTGGCAAATGAGATCGCCGAAAACCCGAATCCGGGCGACCCTGTGAAACCGGATGAAGGAAAGGGTGACGATCCCGCCAAACCTGGTGACGGAAAACCATCCGATGGAAACGACAAACCTGAACCAGGAAAACCTGGTGACAAGCCGGAAGGCAAACCTGGGGAAAGTGCCGACAAACCAGGAAAACCAGGCGATGGTGAATCGAAACCAGGCGAAGCCAAACCTAACGAAGCCAAACCCGACGAAGCCGGAAAACCAGGTGATGGAAAACCAGGTGATGGAAAACCATCGGGCGATAGCGGAAAACCCGGGAGCAAGTCGGCTCCCCAACCGGGACAGGAACCGCTGGAAAAAGCCGCCGAGCATCAACGAACGGCCGAAGAGAAACTCGCGACCGGAAAATCTGAAGACGCTGCACGGCAACAAGAGGGTTCCGTGGATGAACTGGAAAAAGCCAGGCAGGAGCTGGAAAAGGAAAAACGCCGAATCTCATCGCTGCCTCCTGAAGCGTTCGAACAAATGGCCAAGGAACAGCGGCGGACACGGGAAAAGGCAATGGATGTCGTCAAGGACATGATCGAAAAGCCGAAAAGCGAAAAACCGGGCGAGGAACAAGCTGATCCGAACGAGTCCCAGGGACAACAACCAGGTCAGGAATCGATGGAGCAGGCGGCCAACGACATGCAAAACGCCGAGGCAGACCTCGACAAAAAATCTGCTGACAACGCTGCAAAGAAGCAGAAGGAAGCAAAAAAGAAACTGGACAAGGCACTCAAGGAAATCGAAGACCGGTTGGCACAGTTGCGGGATGAAACGCGTGAGGAAAAACTGGCCCGCCTGGAAGCCCGCTTCAAGGAAATGCTGGACCGACAGAGCTCTGCTTCATTCACCACACTCGAAGTCGATGATCGGTCGCGTGCGTTCAAGGACCGCTCGCGTCGTGACCGGCTGCTGGCCTTAAAATTGTCCGCCGAGGAACTGGAAATCGCCGAGCTGGGACAACAGGCTTACGATTTGTTGTTGGAAGACGGCACCAGCGTTGTGTTTCCTGAAATGGTCAACGATCTGGCTGTCCAGTTGGCGCGGGCTGCGGATTTGCTCGGCGAGCCGAGGACGGATCAGTTGACGCAACTCGTCCAACGGGACATCGAAGCCTCGCTTCAGGAATTGCTGGATGCCCTCGATGATTCGAAGGGTGACGGTGGGGGTGGAGGAGGCGGAGGAGGCGGAGGAGGCGGTGGCGAACAGCCGCTGTTGAAAAAATCTGCAGAACTGAAAATGCTGAAGACCCGCCAAGTCCGAATCAACCGATTGACGTTGCAATTGGACCGGTTGAGAAGAGACTCTGCCGAAGACCCGGATATCGAAACGGAAGCGGAAAAGTCGGCTCGCCAACAGGAAGAGCTTGCCGAGATGGCGGAAAAAATTGGTTCGGATGGGAAATAGGGCGACTTTCAGTGGAAATTTGATCCCCTTTCGTTACATTCCGAGTTTCGCCGGGTTCGAATTCCGGCGTATACTTGTGGTGGGCAAAACGGCCGTTGGAAATTTGGCGACAACTACAAAGCCTGAGGACAGGATTATGAATCGATCGGCAATCGCGTTTGGAATGGCCTTTTTTATGGTTGTGGCCGGACTCTCGAATTCTCTTTCGGCCAGCCCGGCAGCGCGCGATGATTCGGTTGCAGCAGGTTTGTCCGGCTTTGTCCAGGAATCAAAGACGCTTTCTGAAGGGCAGCGTGCTGAATTGGTCAAGCTGTTGAAAGAGTCTGGCGACGAAGCGATCTCCGATGTGTTGATGAAAATGTATCCAGATTATTCCCAGGCACTGGCCGCGAACGATTCGGATTCGGTGACCAAAGCGACCGAGCTGCTCGGTCCGATGATGGGTTCGAC
>JAYVKA010000302.1:0-15992 GCA_043768885.1 Planctomycetota bacterium | reverse complement strand
GGCTGCGATTGAATAACTGGTCGGATTGCCCCCAGGCTGAACGTTGTTTGCTGTTCCTGGCGGTGCGTTCCATCCCTGGTTCGTCGTATTCGGTTGCTGGGCAGGCGTGTAATAGTTCTGATTGGCCGAGCCTGGAATCTGCAGTGAATAGGTTCCGGGAGGCGCAATCCGGGAATTGCCCCTAAACAGGCCGCAACCCTGGTAGCAATTGTTCCGGCAACCGGACGAAAGCCCGATGAGCAGACCACAAATCAAAACGGGTGCAAGACGACTCATCCATGGTCTCCTGATTCAAAAATCATGCGAGGCAAGTCCGCATTTTCAATTGGATTAACCGCTAACCGCGTCACCGGCTGTACGATCGTCAAAACTGAATCGGCCGGCATTTGAGCTCCCCGATTGCGATAGGAAACGGAATTTGGCGGTTTGGGCGGCGTACAATAGCAGGTTCTGCGGTTGCCTCAAGCCAGATTTGCCCCGATTCGGCGCCGTTACAAGTTATACTTATCCAATTGGCCGGAATTTCCGGCCGTCAGCCTGCCAGCGAACTCCGCAAGCATTCCACGCGAGCCCTTCACTGGCGGTTCACAAGTCGTTCCTGGTATACAAGTCAATCAAGACCGGATTTTTCCTGAAACGCCTTTTGGGTTGGGAGAATTTCGGATCCCGTTCAGTTCGAATTTGTTACTTGCCGTTTTTGAAAAGCATTATCGATGTGTGGAATCGTTGGATACGTGGGACCACGAAACGCCCAGGATTTTTTGCTGGAGGGTCTTCGGCGGTTGGAGTATCGGGGCTATGACAGTGCTGGCACTGCAACGCTGGACGAGAACAACTGCCTTCAGATTCAAAGGACCGTGGGCCGAATCACCGGGTTGGCGAAACTGATCAAGGACAACCCCAGCCGTTCCCGGATCGGGATCGGCCATACACGCTGGGCGACCCACGGACCTGCAACTGTCAGCAACGCCCATCCTCATTTGGGCGGCGATGAAGTTTTGGCGATTGCCCACAACGGTGTGATCGAAAACTACGCCGAACTTCGTGAACGACTGGCCAGCAAGGGCTATACCTTCGTTTCGGAAACAGACACCGAAGTCATCGCACATCTGATTGCGGATCGGCTTAAAAAACTGCAGGCCAGCTCGACCAGTGGCGTTCTCAAAACCGAAACGGCCGTGACCGCAATTCGCGAAGCGATTCACAAATTGAAGGGAACCTACGGTCTGGCGATTTTGTTTCGGCAATGGCCGGAAACCATTTTTGCGGCCAGGCTTGGCAGCCCACTGGTAGTCGGCGTTGGCGACGGCGAACATTTCCTGGCCAGCGACGCGTCCCCCCTGGTTGGGTATACGGACCGGATCGTCTATCTCGCGGACAATCAGATCGCCGTTTTATCGGCGGACAATCTGGAAGTCCTTCACCGTGACCAGGGAGCCATCGCGCATGACGTCCAGGAATTGCAGATGGACGCGAGCGATGTCGATCTGAATGGTTACGACCATTACATGCTGAAGGAAATCTTCGAACAGCCCGAATCGCTCAGGAATACGCTGCGGGGCCGCTTGAATATCGACGATGCGACTCCGGTGTTTGGCGGATTGAACATGACCCCGGCCGAGCTTCGCCGGGTTCGCCGGATCGTCTTTACGGCCTGCGGAACCAGCTGGCATTCGGCCCTGGTTGGCGAGTATCTGATGGAGGAAATCGCGCAGATTCCTGTCGAAGTCGAATACGCCAGCGAACTGCGGTACCGCAACCCACCGATGGACGACCATACCTTACTGTTTGCGATTACGCAAAGCGGCGAGACACTGGACACGCTTGCGGCTCTCCGTGAAATGAAACGCAAGGGTCACCATACCCTGGCGATCTGTAATGTAGTTGGTAGTTCGATCGCCCAGGAATCCGACGGCGGTATTTATTTGCATGCCGGACCGGAAATCGGCGTCGCTTCGACCAAAGCCTACACCTCTCAATGTCTCGCACTGGCGATGCTGGCCCTCCATTTCGGCCGGCTGCGGCACATCAGTTACAACAAGGGTCGCCGGATGATTGAAGAAATCCGCCAGGTCCCGGACCTCGTTGCCGAGGCGCTTAAGACCAACAACGCGGTGGCCGCGATTGCCCGGAAATATGTCGACTGCAACAACTATCTTTACCTTGGCCGTCATTACAATTTCCCGACTGCGCTGGAAGGTGCCTTGAAGCTGAAAGAGATCAGCTATGTGCACGCCGAAGGTTATCCGGCTGCGGAAATGAAGCATGGCCCGATTGCCCTGGTCGACGAGAAAACGCCCAGCGTCTTTGTGATGCCACGCGGCTTTATCTACGACAAAGTCATGAACAATGTCGAGGAGATCAAGGCTCGCGGCGGACCAGTCATTGCGATCGCCGAAGAAGGCGATGAACGGATTGCCGAAGTCGCCGACGATGTAATCTATATCCCCCGCGTTGCCGAGTTCCTCCAGCCCATCGTCTCAATCATTCCGCTCCAGTTGTTGGCGTACCATGTCGCAGTGCTGAGAGGTTGCGATGTGGACAAGCCAAGGAATCTGGCAAAGAGCGTGACGGTTGAATAACTGCGAGTTGTTGACTGGTACCGGGCCGCCGGGACCGCCCTCAATCCCCGCCGATTCTGGTATCATTCAACTTCAAATCTAACCCGTTGTTGGCATCCGGAAAATCCGTTGAACGTTATTGGCATCGGCACAGACATCTGCGACTGCGACCGGATCGAAGAAATGATCCGGAAACACGGCGAAGTTTTTCTCGACCGGGTCTTCACTGCCGACGAGCAGGGATATTGTTCGCGTCACAAGGCCAGCGACCAACACTACGCCGGGCGTTGGGCCGCCAAAGAATCCATTTTGAAGGCACTTGGAACGGGTTGGGCCAAGGGGATTGGCTGGACTGATTTGGAAATCTTTCATCTTGAAGGTGGAAAACCACAGGTTCGTCTGCATGGCGTTGCGGAAGTCGTCGCGGAAAAACTGGGCATCCGCGAAGTAATGATCAGTATCTCGCATACTTCGACGACAGCGATTGCGTTTGCAATTGCAGTTGGCGTCACGACCGAAAGCAACTTGCACTCGATGGAACCAAACCTTTGAGACGCTCTCTTTCAGCCATTCCACAGTTGTACCGCAACCTGAAACGGTGGGCCGAGATTCTCGCCGTGCTGTCCCGGTATGGACTGGCCGACTGGATCAGCCGCTCCAATATCGAGATGCTCAAGAATCACCTTCGGGCTCCGGACGGTGCCGCCATTGCCCGGCAAACAACACCAGCCCGCATTCGAATGGCACTCGCCGCGCTCGGTCCGACGTTCATCAAACTCGGCCAACTCCTCAGCACCCGGCCCGATCTCGTTGGCGTCGAACTTGCCGCCGAACTGACACGACTACAAACCGACACTCCCCAGGACTCTCCCGATCAGGTTCGCAAGACAATCGAACAAGACCATCAGCAAACGCTGGAACAGATGTTCGCTTCGTTCGATTCGGAACCCATCGCATCGGCATCGATCGGCCAGGTTCATTGCGCGACGATGCATGACGGCACCGAAGTAGTTGTGAAGGTACGCCATGCGGGAATCGAACGAACGCTGGAGACCGATCTCGATATCCTGTCGGGTATGGCGGCGATTGCAGCCCGACTGGATGATTTCAAAAACTACCAGCCCCAGCGGATCGTGGCCGACATGTCCCGGCTGATGCGCCGCGAACTGGATTTTTCCCGGGAACAGCGAAACTTGATGATGTTTCGGCGAAAATTCAAATCGAACAAGGACGTATGTATTCCCGAGCCCGTGCCGACTCACTGTTCGCCCCGAATGCTGACGATGTCAAAATTGTCGGGTACCAAAGTTTCGGACATCGCCGGATCAGCGGCCCTCGGCAAGGACGCGGAGGAAATCGCGCGGCGCGGCGCGAATCTGTACCTCAAAATGATTTTTTCGTACGGCGTCTATCATGCCGATCCGCATCCGGGCAATATCGTCGTACTGCCAGGGGGGGTCATTGGGTTGATCGATTTTGGCCAGGTCGGACGGATCAACGAACGGCTGCGCGAAGACATCGAGGCGATGCTGGTTGCGATGGTCAACCAGGACTCCAGTTTGCTGGTCAACCTGATTCAACGGGTCGGCAACTGCCCGCCAGACATGGACGAAGATTCTCTGGCCAGCGAGGTCGCCGATTTCGTTTCGCAATACTCGACGCAAACGGTCAGCCAGTTCGATGTGAGCGGCGCGCTGACCGATTTCATGTCCCTCGTGCGAAATTTTCAGATCACGATGCCCAGCGAGGCGTCGATGCTGATCAAGGTTCTGGTGACGTTGGAAGGCACGGGGAAAATCCTGTCGCCGCAGTTCAGCCTGATGGAAATCATGCAACCTTGGCAAAGGGCGATGTTGCTCAGGCGGTTGAATCCGGCCCGCCAGGCCCGGAAACTGAACCGCTGGTATTTGCAGCTGGAGAGACTGGCGGACCGCCTGCCCGGAAGAATGGCCAGCATTCTCGAACAGATTCAACGAGGCAAATTCGATATCCACCTCGACCATCGACGCCTTGGGCCCACGGCCAACCGCCTTGTGGTAGGGCTGATGAGCAGTTCGCTGTTTATGGGCTCGGCATTGATGTTGGCGTTCAAGGTTCCGCCGCTTTGGTTTCCCGATTCAGGGCCCTGGGGGATCCACGATCTGTCCATTCTCGGCCTGACGGGATGCATGGTCTCGTTCATGATGGGTTTTCGGCTAATGTGGGCGATTCGCAAATCCGGCAACCTGGACCACATGGACTAAGTGGCCCGATTTGGCGACTCGCGGACAGTCACCGTTTGGCCTAAAATGTCCGGCGGCCAGTTCCGCTTTCTGAAATCTGCCGGATCGCTCTCCGGGACTCAAGTTTGCGTGCGGCCAGTCTTCCATTCATACATCGGTTTCATTGGTTCTTTTGAGGCAGGAATTTATCGTGGCAAAGTTCAGCATTTTTATCAGTGTCGTATTGATTGCAATTGGATTGGTCGCTTACAACGGAACCGACAAGGAGCTTGTCAGTGACATGGACTATTTTAAAAAGCCGCCCGTTTCAACTGACGACCAAGGCGAAGAGAAAAAGAGCATGACGGCCATGATCCCGGCATTTGTGGGATTCCCAATTCTGATCCTGGGGACACTTGCCCTGATGCCTGCTGCACGAAAACACTCGATGCATCTCGTGGCAGTGATCGCATTGTTGGGCGCCGGTGCGGGACTGGGACGCGGCCTGATGAAGTGGTCCGACTTCATGGCCGCAGCTGATTACGGCAGTCGCCGTCCGGTTTTGTTCTCGCTGATCATGGGCGGTCTTTGCCTGGTTTTGCTGATTGGATGCATTGGTTCGTTTATGGCGGCAAAACGAAAACGACTTGCTGAAGCTGATTCCAATTAAAACATTCATCCGCCCGGGCTGATTCGATTTTTTGTAACTGTTACCTATTGCCGGTCCAGCCCAACAGCCAACACTCGATAACCAGGCTTGGGCAGGATGCCTGACTGCCGGGCCCGTTTTCGTAATTCTTCCAACGAGTACAGCGGTTTCCGATAGGCAGAAACTGGGCAAGTTTGTAGAATTGCTTGAGTTATTGGCGATTTTCCGGGTCCACCTCGCGTTCGTCGGTTCGAATGCAGGGAACAACCCAGCAACTACAGGTCAATTTGGCCTCAAATCACCGCGCCTGAATCGGCCGGCGAGCCACATATGAATGTTTCCAGCCAGTCTTATCTGGACGAGTTGTTTGAGGCCTATCAGATCGATCCAAATTCCGTTTCGGTGGAATGGCAACAGTATTTTCGCCAGATCGAAAACACGCCGGCGGCCTTTCCGGTCAATGGGCGTTTGCAGGCAATTGCTGACTCGACCGGAACAGCCGGAAAGAATGCAGGAATGGTCGATGCCGTCCAACAGGACCGTGTCGATCAATTGATCCGTGGCTTTCGTGTGCGTGGACACCTCGAAGCACAACTCGACCCGCTCGGTCGCCCACGCGGGACCAACCGGGAATTGCAACCGGCCAACTACAATCTTACGGAAGAGGATTTCACCCGCGTGTTTTCTTCGGCGACGATCGAAGGGGACAACGCCCGAACGCTGGAAGAAATCGTCAATCTGCTTCGGACAACCTACTGCCGATCGATTGGTGTGCAATTCATGCATATCGACGACCATGGAGTTCGCCACTGGCTGCAAACCCGGATGGAGAAGACGGCGAACCGGCGTACGCTGACTCGCGAGCAACAGGTCCGGATTCTTTCCCGTTTGACGGACGCCGAACTGTTCGAAGAGTTTACCCGTCGCAAACATATTGGAGCCAAGACGTTCTCCCTGGAAGGAGCGGAAACGATGATTCCGCTCCTGGACATGGTTTTGGAAAAAGCTGGAGAGCAAGGGGTCGGTGAAGTCCTGATTGCGATGCCCCATCGTGGGCGACTGAATGTGCTTGCCAACATCATGGGCAAACGGGCCCGCAACATTTTTTGGAGCTTCAACGATCCGAACCCGGAAAACAATCGTGGCCGTGGCGATGTGATGTACCACATGGGCTACAGCAACAACTGGGTTACCGGTGCCGGAAAGAACGTGCACTTGTCATTGTGCTTCAATCCCAGTCACCTTGAATTCGTCAATCCCGTCGCCCTCGGCCGCTGCCGTTCGAAACAGGACCGAATGAACGACACCAGTCGCAACCAGTGTATGTCAGTGCAAATTCACGGCGATGCTGCGTTTGCAGGTGAAGGAGTTGTCCAGGAATCGTTGAATCTGAGCGAACTGGAAACCTTTCGAACAGGTGGAACTCTCCATGTCATCGTCAATAACCAGGTCGGTTTTACGACTTGTCCGGAACAAGGTCGATCAACGACGTACTCGACCGACGTCGCAAAGATGCTTCAGATTCCAATTTTCCACGTCAACGGCGAAGACCCGGAGGCGGTTGCTCAGGTCGTCGAGTTGGCGATGGATTTCCGTCGCAATTTCCACCGCGACGTGGTCATCGACATGTACTGCTATCGAAAGCTGGGACACAACGAAAGCGACGAGCCGAGATTTACCCAACCGCTGATGTACCGCGAGATTGACAATCGTCCGACTGTTCGCGATGGATATGTCAAGCGTCTGCTGAAGCTCGGTCAGGTCACTCAGGCCGATGCAGATGAAATTGCGGAATCGCGCAAGAAAACCCTCGATGGCGAATTTGAAGCGGCAAAGAATGAGTCCTTTGCGGCGGACATGCAAAGCCTGGACGGATATTGGCAAGGCTACACCGGCGGACCAGAACCGCAGGATTCCGCCGATACCGGATTGCCACTGACGCAGCTGTCGGATTTGCTTGAGAAAATCGCGACTGTTCCTGATGGATTTAATGTCTTCAAGCGGCTGATGCCGGTGATCGAAGGACGTCGCGAGATGTCCCGTGGCGAACGAAATCTCGACTGGGCGACCGGCGAACTTTTGGCGTTCGCATCTTTGGCTGTCGAGAACCATCCGGTTCGATTGACCGGCCAGGATAGCGAGCGGGGTACCTTTTCCCAGCGACATGCTGTACTGGTGGATTCGGAAAGCGGCGAAAAACATCACGCGTTGTCTCACCTCGGATCAAATCAGGCGCCGGTGACGATCGCCAATAGCCCACTCTCGGAAGTCGCGGTCCTCGGTTTCGAATACGGATACAGCCTGGACCAGCCGAATTCACTCGTACTGTGGGAAGCCCAGTTTGGTGATTTCTGGAACGTCGCGCAGGTGATTGTCGACCAGTTCATCAGCAGCGCCGAAGACAAATGGAAACGTTACAGCGGAATCACGATGTTGCTTCCACATGGCTTCGAGGGTGCAGGGCCTGAACATTGCAGCGCACGTGTCGAGCGGTTTTTGACTCTGGCCGCCGAACACAACATGCAGATTACTTTTCCAACGACATCAGCCCAGCATTTCCATTTGCTGCGTCGACAGGTCAAGCGAAACTGGCGAAAGCCGCTCGTAGTTCTGACTCCAAAGGGACTACTGCGCGAACCGTATGTTTCCAGTCCGCTGGAGCAGTTCACCGAAGGCCGATTCCAGCGCGTGCTGAACGATCCCCGCAAGCTGGAGATTTCCGAACCGAAACACATCGTTTTGTGTACCGGGAAAATAGCTGTCGATCTGATGAAGCATCGGGACGAACAAAACCTGCTGGACTTTGCGATCGTTCGCGTGGAACAGCTTTACCCGGTTCCCGTGGCTGAGTTGAAACAAGCTCTGAATTCCTGGCCAAAAGGAACAACCATCGTTTGGGCCCAGGAAGAGCCCTCCAACATGGGTGCCCGTAACTTCATGAAAATCCAGTGGGAAGAACACGGCCTGGAACGTTTTGGAAAACTCCACACGATCAGTCGCCCCGAGTCCGCCAGTCCGTCAACCGGCTCGAAAAATGCCCATAAGATCGAACATCACGAATTGATCGATGCAATCGTGGCCGGACCCAACGTAAAATCACGCGAACCGGAACCCACCAGCGTTTGAATCAGTTGCCCGGCGCCGAAGCCAAAGGAATTAACATTTCCGTTTGGGAATCTCCGATTTCGGTCGCCAGCAGGATCGGGCGAAACAACCCGCCCGCTCCGTTCCAGTCGTTGACCGCGATGACCAGTTCGATTTCCTGGCCGGCAATCATCCGCTTGCCAATATTGATCGAACTGGCCAGATCGAAAGCCGTTTCACGCCGTTCCAGGTCACCACAACTGCCGACCAGTTCTCCGTTCACGTAGACTTCGCAAAAGTCATCGGCACCCGTGAAATTCAAATAGCCCGCTTGTTTCGGCCAGTCGTTCGGAACGCGAATCGTCGTTCGATACCAGGCCCATCCATCCAGATCGGCGTAGCCTTGCGATTCCCAATGTGCGCCGATTCGGATTTGATTCCAATCGTTTTTTGCCGGCTTTTCCAAAAACCATTTTTGATCGTGTCCCAAGTCATTTCGGTCCGGGCGAAACACCCAATTCTGTTTGGTCAAATCCAGTTGCCGCTTTTGAAGATCCTGTCGAAGCAATTTCATGTTTTCATGGCTGCGACTGGTCACAAGATCACCATTCCGAAAACTGCCAGCCAGAGTGTGAAGCAACTGCCCCAGCAACCAACGCCCGGCCGCGTTCGATTCGCCTTCGTAGTTCAAAGTGCTGACGGTAAGTGCTCCTGAACCAACTTCCATGGAGAACATCAATCCATGCGTCCTAAATTCACGCAAGTCGTGGTTGTCCCAAAGAAGCAGAACGGGATCAATTCGTTCAATCCAAGAGTCAATTCGTGGAATGACAGGCCCGGCCAAATCGAGATGTTGAAGTTCAATCAGCATTTCCGTTCCCGACGTTTCTTCAGGGCTCCATTTATATTCGGGATTCCGACGAAACAGCGCCGGCCCTCCCCGCAGAAACCAGTGATCCTCCAGCCGAAAACTTCCTTCCGTCTTCCCAGGCAACATCAAAACGACTCCCCGCTGATCCAGGACGTCCAAAATGTCCATGTCAATCGATGAGGTCAGAACGACAGCTTTGCCGACCTTGCCAGGTACAAAATCCGGAATATTCTCAAACAACTTGTCTGCATGTTTCTCCCGAAACGATTTGGTCGCGACAAGACACAAGGACGAAATATCGACCGGCGGACAAACCCAGATTGGCCATTCGTTTTTCACAGTCTTGCCGTCGAAAATCAACTCGCATTGAATTGTCGCCGGCAACGGACCAGTGGTTTTCGGTCCGGCCAAATGAACTGATGAGCAGAGGTGGCCCGATTCTTTGTCGAAAACCAGATCCGCTAGACCGCTCTCTGCCTGGCCCAGTTCCAAACCCGAACGATCAACCAGCTTCCAGGAAAAACTGGTGAGTTCGTGTCCGGGTTCGCTCGACAACCCGGCAAACAGGAACCGGATTTCATGCTGCTTCCCGGATTCAAAACTGCGACAGTCGTTGTTGGACTCCAGCAGTATCGAAACGTCACCCTGGAAATTCCAGTCGTCCGGTGCGGTCTTCTGGACACCGGAAAAATCGATTAAGCCCATGGACGCCTTGGGGAAGTCGCGAATAACGCTAACCACGTACCCGCCGTGTGGCACTTCGCGGCGATACGTTTCGATCTGGAATTTTCGCATCGCCATCGCGTATCTCAATGAATCCCGATAAAGCCTCTCTTCGGAAACAACACGCCCTTTTGATTTGGCCTGAGCTACACGGGCCGCAACCCATATCTTTCCGGCTTCAAACGACCACGGCTCATGTGCCGACTTCCGCATCGGTGAGGCCTTTGCAAACGGATTATTCATCGTCCAGGTGTCGGCGGCGATCGCTTCACCCAAAACCAGCGGCAGTTGTTTTCGTCCTTCGATGTATTGATTCAGTCGTGCCAGAGTATCGACCCAAGTGTGATTGTTTCCATACGGATGATCGTCGTAGAAATCGTGAACCCGGTTCCATTCAATCCAGCTGCTGTCGTCCTCAATCATTGCACCGGGAATCATGGATTTACCGAGGTCGTACAACTCGCGAATAACCTCGATGTCAGCCGACGGACCTGTCTCACAAGTCAGCGAACGGAGCGCCACCGAGGGGTGATTCCGGTCAAAGCGGAAAAACTCCTCGTATTCCCTGAACAGGCCTGCCCGATGTTGCTTGTCCAGTTGCGGATGCCACGTCGGGTACTCAACCCAGGCCAACATTCCCATTTCGTCACAGAGCTCCAGATAGCGTTTGGGGGGAATCCAAAGGCAGAACTTCATCAGGTTGAAACCGCGTTCCTGGGCAAAACGAATTTCGTTCCGCATCGATTCTTCGTCCAGTGAGGGAGCGATTCGCGGTAGAGCATAGCCCCAATTCAAAACTCCCCGTACGATCAGGGGCTTGCCATTCCAAAGCAGGCTCTTGTCCTCATTCGTGCAACTCGCGAAACCGAACCGGACGGTTGCGGAATCCAGGTGCGATCCTGCTCCGTCCGAATCGGTTTCCATCAGATCGAAACGGGCTTCGTACAGTTGCGGGTTCGCTGGGCTCCATCCGATCGCGTTTGGGATTTCGAATTGCCCTTCAAAAGCCAACGCGGCGGCTGCACCGTCGAGGTTTTTTCGGGGCAAGTCACCCAGGATATCCCATTCGCCAGCCGGTTCCCCTTGCCAGGGCCGCCAGGAAACCCGAAGCGTTTCGCTTTTTCCATTTGAGGGCCCAATAATCGGCACTGAAAAATGTACTGAATTCGCAAACGGGTCTCCGCGATCCAGCACTGCCGACGAGTCAATTCGTGTCGCTGGCACAACCTCCAGCCAAACCGGTTGCCAAATCCCGCCGAAATGATGAGTGATGATCGGCAGAAAACCCTGAGTGTTGTGACCCACCAACTCGTCAACTTCGACTTTCAACTCCCACGATTTCTTGTCTGCATTCGCGGTCACGAATTCCGTAATATCGAATTCAAACGGAGTCCATCCTCCCAAATGATGTCCAACCAATTGATCATCGATCCAAACGGTCGCCTTGGTCGCCACTGCCTGAAAATGCAAAATCAACCGCTGATCTTCCGCGACGTCTATTCCCGGAATGGTTTTTCGCCAAACCGATTTCCCGTCATACTCGACTTGCCAGGCATCCTCCAGTGACGATGGAACCTCAACAGGTTTGGGGATCGCCTGATCGTCAGAAGTGACCATCCATTCGCCTTCCAGCGATATCCGGTTCTCCTGTCCGATGGCCATCGCCGGCGAACTGCCAGTCAATGCAATTGCCAGACAAACGCCAAAGTGCGACATCCGGCGAACTGGCGAAAATGCTTGGCGAAGAATCATTGATCAGTCTCTGGAGTTTGGCATAACGGAACCATTATATCAGCCAAGGATCAACTAAATGAGACAGAGACCACCCGGAATCGAAGACGAGTTTGCAATCAGAACCGAAGTTTCAGATTCCTGGATAGACCTTTGCAAATTTCACCGCCAGCGATGAAAATGGAATGTCACCAGAAATGGGCACGTGATTTCGACCTCGCCCCTTCCATTCGACGATAAAACAGTGCATCGAAGAACCCAATTTACGATCCGCACACTTCTTGTCGCATTCCTGTGCGTCGCCGCTATTTTGTATGTGCTGAAACAGACTATGTTTCGGCCTGCGGCACCCGTCCTGAAAATCTCCGACACAAGCTTTCCGGGACTCGGTGGGCACGACGGGATGCATAAGTTCGAGGCAATCCTGAACTCAAATGTGTTTGTGAATTCGCCGCGTTGGGATCGAAGCGAACCGAATCCGCCGCTTTCTGCCAATGCCGCGATGGTGGCTGCGGATTTATACATCAAATCGCTTGTCGCCAAAAAGCAGTTTCCGTCGGACTATCAAATTTCGCATCTCTATTTGGCTCCTTTTGACTCGACGGCGGGTTACTGGTTTTGGGTGGTCAATGTTGATGGTCTGGCTTCGCCCAGCCAGGCAATAAGCCTTGACGTTGGGGTGAGAATGGACGGAACCGTAGTGAACCCAATTAGAACCGAGCGAGTTGATTTGGGCTGGCCATTGCCAAATGCGGATTTCTCAACGATTGTTCGGCCAGAGTTAACTGACCTTGAGATTGCACGCCAATTTGTCGAGCACGTGAACCCTGAACGCCGATACGCTGGCCACTTGGTTACGCTCATGGGACAAATTGAAGATATCGATCCACATGATCCACATCGTTGTACTCGCGAACGCCTGCATTTGGTCTTGAATGACGGCACGACGTTGATCGCAGACATGCCCGGTGGTTGGGCTGTGAAATACGGCCGAGATCTTGAGGTGTCTGGTCGTCTCACAGGCTACCGCGATTTGGGTGAAAAACAGGAAGCATGGGAAGGCCTGCAGCTGTATCCCGGAATCCGAATCACAAGAAGCATGCCGTCGTCGAAATCCCAACCAGCTGATCGAGTCGATGAATGACCCGTTCGGTCGGAGTTTTGTCCGTATGCATTCGACCATCTCTGAACTGTATCGAGCGTTCCAACCCTATCGGCTGGGAGACGATTGGGGTGGTTGTGAACATTGCGTTTCAGCCGACGCTTCGGAGCGTCTTTCCCAAACGCCTCTCGATGAGTTGGCAGTTGCAGATCTCGATCGATACTCGTTCAAGGCCATGTCGACGTGGGGTGAAGTCCGCCATTTCAAGTATTTTCTGCCACGCCTGCTGCAGCTGGCGTTCGATGAATTCAAGTCATTTGGTTTCCCGGAAGTACTGCTTGGAAAACTGGTCATGGGCAAATGGCGATCTTGGCCACGGATTGAGCAGGATGCGGTCGATACATTCCTGTTGGCGTTTTGGAATCACCAGTTGACCCGCGACAACAACGGAAACAGTGACGACGAAATCGCCACGGTTTTGGGGGGATTGGCTCTTGTCTTTCCCGACATTGAATTCTTGCTGAATCATTGGGTGACTGTTCGAGGGCCGTCCGCCATATTGCGTTTGGCAAGTCTGATCGAAACCACGGCCGACGAAATCATGGCGACCGGAACAACCAGTTGCCTGTGGGGAGATGCCCGGGAGGCTTCAACGCAATTGGCAAGCTGGATTGCATCGGATGCAGTTTTTGAATACCTGAAAGCCAATGTCGCGATAGTTACTGCCCAATTTCCGGACGTCTTGAGCCAGCTGGATGGCGTTCGGGGGGCGATCAACGGCCACGAATAGTTTCGTCATCCTTCCACATTGGTCACCGTCTCCAAAATTTGATGGCGGCGGCGGAATAACAACTCGCCTTGCCAACCGACAACGCGGTGGTAGACCCACAGCATCACCAGAAAATATCCGATCGTGCAAATCAAATAGATCGGTACAGAGTTCCAGGGCTCAGTCTCACGCACCAAATATTCCACGCCCAATGGTGCCAGCGCGGGAATCATTCCGAGCGGTGCCAACAAAAAAATCACTATCTGCAAGATCGCTGCTCCAAACTTGAGATTCACCGGCTTCATCGACCCGTGCTTGACCGCAAGCGGAACCAAAATGGAAATCAGGTTGCCAACCAGGCAAGAGACCAGGTACATCGTTCCGAGCTGAAAAAACGTCGCGACGAAGTGGGTGAATCGCATCGGCGCAAAAAACTGGACAGCAACCAGCGCCACCAGCCCCAACAGAAATGCCAACGGAGCCAACGCCATATTCTTGCCGGTCAAATGGTCCCGCTCCGACAAGGGAACCAACAGGCCAAGCCGAAAACCGTCGCGGTCAAAACCGAACTGGTTTTGAATCAGCTGCGTGGCTCCCATCATGATGAAGAAGCAAATTCCGATTCCAGACAACGGTCGCATATCCACTGGGACATTCCATTTGTTTCCCATCGCCGAAGTTCCGCCCAACAAGACCAACACGACGACTGGCCAAAACAGGGCAAGCTTGGCTTCTGGAGCACGAGCCAATCCCCGTAACGTCAACATCGCGACGGCAGATTGCTGTTCAGTCAGGAACGGCCACGATCGCTCCAGCCAATTTGGTTTGCGGGAAAGCTCCCTGCCAATCTCCCCGGATTTTGAAGCTCCTTCTGCAACAACCACCACCGTTTTGGGAACAGCATGTTTCAATACATGTCCGCCAGTTACTGTTTTTATTGCTGTTCGCCACGATCGAACCAGGCTGTACCCGCCAATCGATGTCATTCCTGCCAAACACAAGAAAGTCGCCAGTCCGTTCCCCTCGGTTGCCGACCGAATTCCGTGAGGTAACCAGCCGAAAGGCAGAACCGCATTGCCCATGTCCGTCCATTGCCGAATGCCGGCCAGTCTCGCGGCCCGGGATTTTTCACGAGCTTTAACGATTTTCTCCGCACGCTCCGCACGCTCTTCTTCGGGAATTTCTCCCCTTCTTGACTGCAATTCCAGGTCCGCCAACTGCCGACTAACCGCACGTCGGGAAGTCGCAACTTCATCTTCGCCAGAAAAAGTGTTGTCGAGAAAAGCAGGTAAAAACGCCACGGAAACAAGAGCCAACGTCCCCACCGCGACAATCGTTCGCTTGCGACGCTTGTCCGACATCAACATCGCCAGCCAACCGCGAAACTGCCAGGTCACTGCCGTGATCATCACGATAAAAGCCAGAACCAACAGCGGTGAGAAAACCGCAAACCCGCCATATCGAACTGCGATCACCGTCGCGAACGCCAGCATCGAGGGCACGAACATCACCAGATTCAAACTGATCAACGACCCCAGATAGTTCAGACCGACAATTCCCGATGTCGAAACCGGCAAGTGCAGAAATTTTTCGAGCGACAGTACTTCCGACTGTTGCAATTCCGTCGCAACACCCGCGATCCATGAAACCAAAAAAAATGCAATCAAGCCGTCCCACGCATAGACCAGCCACCAGGGAGGCTCGTCTGGCAACAGCCACATTCCTGTTGCAAAGGTCGAGAGGAACGCTCCCACGGAACAAAGCAGGGCCACAAAAATGGTCAGGAACGAAACGAGTCGCGTCAACAGCGACTGCCGGCGGATTTGATTAACCGCCAGCCGCCATCTTAGCCAGACAATCGCACTGAAGTGCTTCCAATTCATCGGCGGGTTCCTTCTTCCAGCCAACTCAGCTTTTGCGACGCCTCGCCGGTCGACCCGACCTTCTCCAGAAAACACTGCTCCAACGATTTCCCGCCGCTCAATTCCTCCAGCGGTCCCTGCTCGACCAACACGCCGCCCGAAATAATTCCGACATGAGTGCAAAGCCGCTCGACAATTTCGAGGACGTGCGAAGTCAAAAAAACCGTCGAGCCCCGTTTTACAAATTCGGCCAACATGTCCCGGACTGTTTTCGATGTAACGGCGTCGATCCCTTCGAACGGCTCGTCCAGGAACAACAGGTCCGGGTTGGGCAACATTGCCGCGGCAAACGCCAGCTTCTTCTGCATCCCGTGCGAGTACTCGAGAGCCAGTTTCTTTTCCTCGCGGTCCAGCCCCAGCACGCCCAGCAAATCAGCGG
>JAYVKA010000301.1:0-7003 GCA_043768885.1 Planctomycetota bacterium | reverse complement strand
GGGGTTAATAGATACAGGCCAGGTGGGGGAAGGGTCATGCGTGATCCTGTGGTTTCATTCCGGTACTCTTGGGCCATCCAGAAAAGGAAATTGCGATGCAATCAAACTGGAATTGTCGGACAAGCATCATTGTGCTGTTATTTGCATTGACTTCGCTTCAAACTGCGACCGCTTTCTGCCAGCAGCAGTCAAACGATTCGGAAAGAAAGCGGTTTCCGTTTCAGCGTAGAACGCCTGAGCAGGTAGATCCAGGAATGGCGCCAGGATTGCCACTGCCATCGGACATGTCTGCTCCGGCCGGACCCTCTCGCAATGCCCAACCAGCACCTCTTGCCCCGCGACAATCACCGCGGTCAATTGCGCCATCGACACGTTCGACCAGTACCCCCGTGAACCTGACCCTGATGGCGGTTTGGAGTGCCGACACGGCCCAGATTTCCGAATTGCAAACGGCTGTTGAGTCTGCCAATCGAAATGAACTGGAAACGATTGCGGTGCGGCTGAAATCAGCCGGGATGTCGGTGCTGTTGGTCAGCGCGAAATCACTTCCCAACAAAAAGGTTCAGATTTTTTCGGGCGACAAGCTGCCTGAGCCAGGTAACAGAGCCATGAACCTGAACAACAGAAACGAGTCCTGGCTTCGCTCGACTGTTACGCTTCAACCCACGGTATCTGGCGGCCAGATCGGTGTTGCCTGGTCGATCGAAACGGCCGATCAGGACAACCGGCACACACTCCAAATGGAATCAAACGCTCCCTGCACGGAACGGCTCAATGACGTCGCGAGAGTATCGGCTGGCGAAGGCCATTGGTTGATCGTGACGCGCGGGGTGGTCAACGAAGAAACGCCCCGTGCCGGACCACAGCGCCAACCGGCGTCGCCCCGATCAAGATCCCGCGACGGAAACGAACAGCCGGAAACACCTGCTCGTCCGCGCGAATTCCAACACCGCTCCAGCAGCGAGCGACAGGGTGGCGACCGAACCGGGAATAACGACAATGAAGTTGAGTCGGGACGAACTTCCGGCGAGAAAACGGATTCCACTGAGTCGATTGCTGCAACCAGATTTCGCACGTATGCTACGGCACTGATCCAGAAGTATGATACTGACGGCGATCACAAACTGTCGAAAAAAGAACTTGAGTCCTGGCGGCGGCCTCCGGATTTTCAGACTGTTGATAAAAACCGGGACCAACTTCTGGGTGCGGAGGAACTGGCCAACCATTTGGCGAATCCTGGATCAGGCAGCACGCAGGGAAACAAAAGCAGGGATGAATCGCAACGCAACCCAAACCGAGACGATCGAGGTGAAAACGATTCGGGTCGCTGAAGGTAGGGCGCGTACCTGTCGGTTTTTGATTGTACTTGGCCTGCTGATTTCAAGTGGAAACGCGGTCGGCCAGAATCCCGATTCCAAATTCGATCAGGCAACGGTGTTCGAAGAAGTCTCGAATGCGGTCAGCGAGAAGTTCTGGGACGCCGAATTTGGTGGCACCGACTGGCAGTCCACTTCGGACTGCTGGAGGGAAAAGGCGATTCTCGCGACAACGCATGACGAATTCGCCCAGGCGATCAATGGAATGTTGTCGACGCTGAAGACTTCGCATACGCGATACTTTCCGGTTACCGATCCGAGGCATTTTCAACTGCTGGGCGTTTTCGAATTCGTCGCGCCCGATTCCAAACCGGAACTGTTCACCTATGACGGGATTGGAATCGATACCCGAACGATTGATGGCAAGATTTTTGTTTCGGCAGTGTTTGACGGATTGCCAGCAGATGGCGCGGGACTGCGATTCGGTGACGAAATCGTTTCGGTGGACTCGGCTCCGTTTCACCCGATTAATTCGTTTCGCGGAAAGGCCGCGAAAGGTGTTGAAGTTTCCGTTCGCCGGACGAACAACGGACCACTTCAGCCGTTTAAGGTCTCGGTCACTGCGCTCAATGGCCGGACGATGTTCGACGACGCCATGGAGAATAGTGCCCGCGTCATCGAGAACGGAGGAAAAAAGATTGGCTACGTCCACATTTGGAGCTATGCCGGAATCAAGTACCACGAACGGCTCCAGGAACTTGTGTTGTTTGGAAAACTGGCCGCATGCGATTCATTGATCGTCGATTTTCGCGACGGATGGGGCGGCGCAAGTCTCGACTATGTCAACCTGTTTCGAGAGCCGCTGGTCGCAGTCGAATCGAACAGCCGGACGCGTGAGCCAGCCAGTTACACGGGTGTCTGGGGCAAGCCGGTTTTGCTGTTGATCAACTCCGGATCGACCAGCGGTAAGGAACTGTATGCTTTTGCTTTTCGAAAACACAAACTCGGAACGATCGTCGGCGAGAAATCAGCCGGCGCGGTGGTGGCTGGCCAGTGCATCCCGCTTGTCAACGGCGATGTGTTGTATCTGGCAGTTTCCGATTTGCGAATTGATGGTCAGCGGCTGGAAGGAGCCGGCGTTGAACCGGACATTGCGGTCGAGCGCCCGATTCCGTATGCCAACGACGCTGACCCGCAGTTGGACAAGGCGGTCGAGTTGCTTGCGAAATAGATTTTGACGTTGCGCTGCTACTGGCCCCGTCGCCGGTTGGCCGATTGACCATAGGCTTCATCGATATGGTTTTGCCAGGCGTTGGCGGCCCGTTCTCGAGCGGCAGGCGCTGCACCAGCCTGATAGGGAACCCTTGTCCCAAAGATCCGGTCGAGCAAATCCGAAGCGAGTTGCCGAGCCGGCTGTTCCGCATGATTCAGGCCCGACACCAGCGCTCCTGCATCGGCATAAGCCGGTCGCCGATTGGTCCGCAAGGCATGAACGATTCGGGGCAGGGCACGCCCCATCTCTGCCGCCTGATACGTTCGCGCAAACTGTACCGCGACTTTACGGAGCCCTTGTTGGCTGTCCTGAAACTGCATCAGCCAGGTGATACCCTGCTGTCGGATTCGCGGATCCACATTGGCCAGGAAAGCGTTTTCGAAAACCTGCGGATCGATCGACGCGAGGCAAAACCGCGCCGCGTCCTGGTGTTCGGCATTATCGCTGGCCAACATCTGCTGCATGTCCCCGGCCAAATCATCACTGTCGATCAGCTGCAGGGCCAATTGCCTTGGAATTTCAAACGACTTGTCCAATTTGTTGCGAACCCAGTCGGGCGTGCCAGAAAACCGGGTCACCCCATTCCGCTGTTCCGCCATCCAGACAATCTGTTGCCGTCGCTGAATTTGGACACCATTCACTGTCGCCTTTCCATCTGCCAAAAACAACCGCGAACCAGGTTCGTCCAGCTCTGTTTCGCCATCGATGCCTACTTCGGTCTTTTCTTCATCAATCGTAATACTCCATTTTTTCAGTCCGTCATCGACTTGCAAAACAGTACCGACCGGCGCGCCGGCCAACAGCAGCCCCCCCTGCCCCAGTTCCACGTCGACGATCCGGTTCAGCGGATCGACGTGCCAGGTCGCGATTGTGTTGGGAGCCATGTGCAACGTGCCCAGCGAACCGAGTCGCATCCGGACGAGGCTGCCTGGCAACACAAAGCTGGTCAGGCCGTCGCGCGGAACAAATCCCGGTGCACCGATGCCGGACCATTTCGTGTCGCCTGGATTCCGAACGGCAACCAGTCCTTCGGCGCCCGTCCAGGCCACTTCAAAAACCGGCATGGGGACATCATTGTCTGGTATGGCCGGGACTTCCGGTTTGTCATTTGCAACGTCGGTCGCGATTTTTTTCGGAGGATCGTTGGCAAGTTTTTCCGGAACCCGAACAGGATCACGAAGTGGTGCGTCCGGGTCGGGGATTGTTTCTGCATCGACCGGAGCCTTGACAATTTTGAGGGAGTCGTTTTTTGGAACCAGCGGTTCTTTTTCGTCTGGCAGAATCGGAAGATTTTCTTTTGGGATCGCCTCGCGGTCTTTGACGATCGAATTGTCAATGGTTTTCCCGGCCAAACCGCTCTCGGACTTGGACATGTTTTGCCAGATCAGCCATGCAGTTCCCGCACTTGCGAGCCCCAAAACGGACGCGGCAACAAATATCGACACGCGCGACAGTCCGGGACCGCTTCGTTTGTTCTGCGGTTTGCGACCTTCGTCCCGGGAACGAACCTGAATTTGCGGAATGGGTTCCACGGGTGTCGTATGCAAAACAGAATCGGCCGCCACTTCCATTTTCAACAACCGGTCCGTCATCAATGGATTCTCGGCGGTTTTTGTCACCGGGGTCTGTTGCAATTGAAAAAGTTCCACCACGGACTGAAGTAATCGGGGATGCTGCCAACATGCCGACTCGATTCGCTCCAGCCGTTCCGGGTCCAGGCGGTCTTCCAGAAACGCAGCGATCCATCGGGGGCTGATGGTCGGAACGCCGTTTTTTCCGGTTGCATGTGGTGTTTCGCTCCACCGTCTTCCGATTGCATCCTGCAGCGATTTCCATTTTTGGCGGACCGACTGATCGACCCGAATGCTTTCACGAAGTCGCCCGGTCGCAACGGAATCCAGCAGGTTTGCATCCAGCCGCAAGAGGGACATCAAAAGGGGTTGGAAATTTTTCATGACCGTTCCTCCATCAACCGTTTCAGTCGCTGTTGTGCGCGATGCAGTTTGGGACCAACGGCGTTTGTGGAAATGCCCAACCGGTTTCCAATTTCGCGGTATCCGAGACTGTCGAAATAAAACAGCTCCAGCACGCGTTGGTCACTTTGCCTGAGCTGCTTCATTTCCTGACGCAACCGTAAGCGATTTTCTTCGTCCACCATTTTCCCCAGCGGGCCATCTTCGATGCCGTTGTGGAGTTCCCTGGTCGAAAGCGTGGATTGTTCGGCCTGTCGCCGCCGCACCGTAACGTATCTCAGGCATCGGCGGTGCGTGATCACCGTCAGCCAGGTTGCAATCGAACTGTCGAAGGAAAATTTTCGAAGGGCCCGTTTGTCGTTTTGAATCAACGTCGCAAAGACTTCGGCAACCAGATCGTCGCGGTCTGCCTCGCGTGCCGAACCCAGACAATGGCAAATCGTCTGTTGCGCCCGGGCCGCGACCACGGACTGAAAGCGATGTACAAAATCACGCCACGCGCCGGTGTCATTGACCAACAGGCGCTGGACCAGCCTTCGTTCTTCCGCGGAAGAATCGCAAGTCGTTTTCGGCAGTTCGGTTCGTCGCTCGGACAAAAGGCACAACGCTTGTCAGGATTGTTGGCGAAACCCTTTTTCATTTTGGTTCATGACATTGGGTCTGGCAATTGAAATCATCGTTGGTTGTTTCGCATGGAACCAGATGGTGGAGCAAAATGGTGGAGCAATTGTCATCATTTTTTCGCGCAGCTGATTGCGCCGGGCCCAAATGAACACTTGAAGACAATTGTTCCACCAACCACCACTGGCAACCGCAAGGGAAACCAATCGAAACCCCGTCGCCTGGGTGGAGGTGACGGGGCCCGATCCATATTCCGTTTTCACTCGACCTGGCCGGTTTCGTCTCAAAGGAAGAACACCAGCCTGAACAGGGGCTGTTCATCAATCCTGCAAAAACGGTCAGTCACCAAACAGGCTCCGGATTCGGTTCACGGCCCGCTCCCGCGAGTTGCGGATTCTGGCCGCATGTTCCTGGCAAATTTGTTCCAGTCGATTGGCCAGCGCGTAAGCCTCCAGCCGCCGCAATGCCTGAATGCACTCTTCGCAAGTCGCATGCAAAGCGCGCAAGCCATCTTCGGTTACTTCGTTGATTCGGTTGATACAGCGCTCCGCCACCGCACGAGCCCGCAGGAACTCGCCGTTCATCAAAAGTTCTTCGATCACCGGCACGCACTCTCGCACGATTTCCCTTTGAGCGTTGGTGGTCCGCTCGGAAATTTGCTGAAGCCGTTGCGTACAACGGTTGAAGATGACGTTGGGATTGTCCTGGCCAGCGACATTGGCCGGCGCGGCCAGCGAAACAGTCAAGGCTGCAAGAACGAGTCCGATCAACGCAAAAATTTTCATGGTTCTCTACTCCAATAAGTCCTGTCTGGATGGAATCACCAGCGCGCGGCCGCAAACAACTGGCGGTTTACAGGGAGTTAGAGCACGTTGCGAATGGCTTCGTGCAGGGTTTTTCGGAGAAAACCAAAAGAATTGTTGACCTGCAGAATTCAGGGCCAGGACGGCAAGCAGCCATCCCTCGATTGCAATCAGACGGCCAGTT
The DNA here is from genome assembly GCA_043768885.1 of Planctomycetota bacterium. Lineage (GTDB taxonomy): Bacteria > Planctomycetota > Planctomycetia > Pirellulales > Pirellulaceae > BJ22. Next base: position 833 of record JAYVKA010000301.1, on the reverse strand, counting down.
TGCGATTTTGGACCACCTCCCAGCCGAAAAACCTGATGACGGCCAGCTTGAGTCGAATTGGATTATCACAGAGAAGTTTACTACCTTGATGGTCTGTTCCGATCCAATCGTCGATTTTCCAGTTTCGCACGTACCATATTCAACGAGCCGTATTTCGGTTTGAAAGGGATGACCATGAATTCCAATTCGGGTACTTTTTCGGCTGACGTTCAGCTTCATCTGATTGTTGGGGAACAAAAGTATGCCGTTGGCTCGTTGGGTTCCGGTTTAGGTTACCTTCGCCATTCGCAGGACATTGACGAACTACATTGCGAACTGGAGACAATTGTCGATGGCAAAGTCACACGTTGGTCAGTCCGCCTCAAAAACCCAATCACGTCAGCCTCGAAGCGTTTTGAGTACGAATCAGAAGGAGTCGCCCGAAGTACGGTCGATTCCAACGAATTCTGAACGGAATACGATAATTGAGCAATTTGCTACCTATGCTCAATTCGAGCCTGGAAAGCTTCAATGAGGCCGCGTTCTTTCGAACGCGGAAGGAGAACCATACCGGGTTCCTTCGGTCACTGGTGAACAGGGCTTCAATGAGGCCGCGTTCTTTCGAACGCGGAAGGTGGGCAAAGCAGCTGAGAAGAACCCACCGACCGGGATGCTTCAATGAGGCCGCGTTCTTTCGAACGCGGAAGGAATTGTAAATTGAAAATCAATCGCACTCTGGTGCGTTGCTTCAATGAGGCCGCGTTCTTTCGAACGCGGAAGGCGATCGGTTGCAGTCAGTCTCGTGTCACATTCAGGCGGCTTCAATGAGGCCGCGTTCTTTCGAACGCGGAAGG
>JAYVKA010000300.1:0-6279 GCA_043768885.1 Planctomycetota bacterium | reverse complement strand
CGGTGCTTCCGACAGCGGTACGAACTCGCCGTCTTTGAGCGGAATGACTTCCACTTTGGGCTGCTCGGGAGCCGTTGGCTTCGCTTCGGTTTTCGCCGTAGATGCGTTGGCTGCCTGGGACTGAGCGGACTGCGATGCAGGTTGTGATGGAGCCGAATGCGATCCACCACGCAGGCGATTCATTAGCCCTTTCATGTAGTCATCGACGTCACCTCCTTGAGCTGCAGATTCTACCTTTATTGATTCCTGAACTGCGGCCGGCACTGGTGCTGGAGACGCGGTTTGGTTCGAAACGGCTGATGGTCCCATCGGCGCGGGCTGAATGGGAGCCGAAAACTCGTCTTCCAGGTTGAGGTCTTTCAAAAAGGCGGCGGTGGCCATTCCTGCCATCAGTCCGCTTTTTTCCTGATTTCCTGCTGTTGATTCAATTGTCTGCATTGGAACACCGCCTTTCTTGTTGAGGTCTTCGTTATGGGGATGGTTGTTGACTGGTTGCGCCGGAAATTGTCCGACGTGGAACGGATTTACGGGTGAGTTGGACGTTTCGTGATTGATTTGCATTTCTTCCTCATCAGACTGGTCGCCATTGACCAGAGAAATCAATGATCTCGGGTCAACGGGATCTGCAATTGGGTTGTTGTTGGGTTCGCTCGATTCGCCCCGGGACTGATTCGCAAAGATTCCCTGAAGCCGCTGCCGGAGCGACTCCAGTTTTTCCATGTTTGGACCTTTGATGTTCGAACGCACAAAAGCATCCTGGCCTTCTTCGGTAACTCCTGATTCGTCATCGATCTGCGAGGCCGGTTTCGATGCGGCCAACGCGACTGCCGTCAATGACGACATGGCGTCCTCGCCAGCGGATTCTCTCACCGACTCAACACTAAACAGCGAATCGTCTCCAGACATGGCGGATTCGTAGAGCGCTTCGGCAGAAGTATTGGCTTTGCCTGAAGGAGAATTTTGGGGTGAATCTTGTTGTGTTTGGGTTGCCACCGGCAAAACCGTCGCTTCCACAGGCTCGGCCACAACAGATTCAACATCGACTTCCGCAGAAGGAGTTGGGATCGGCTCGGGGCTGATTATTTCAGGCAACTCCGTAATCTTTTTGGCCTGGAACGGTGGCTTCGTCGTTTGTGCGTTGATCGAAACCATGTTCAACATTTCAAGGCCGAGCAGATCTTCGTCTGACAACGATTTGATCTCTTGCCCCTTGAGCGGGTTTGTATCGGTGTCGGCTGGCGAGTTCAACCTCGCCAAAATCGAATTCAAAGATGGAGCTGGCCCGTCGTCCGGGTTCGAGTAGTTCGAAGGAACCGGATTATCCCGGTCTGGTTCGTGGCCGCGCGGCTGTTGTGTCGTAGCCGATAACCCCGCCGCCGACTCGCTTGGCTTTTCGGACTTCGCCGGATGGCCGGACCATTGCGCCGCATTGGTCAGTTCGGTAATCGACGACTCTCTGGACCGACATGCCGATTCGTGTTGAGATTCCAGTTCCTTCAGTTGTTGGCAAAGGCCTTCCAGCTGTTGATTCACCTGCATCAGGCATTGAACAACATCATCAGCTGCCGGAACTACTGCATGACTGGTCAGATTCCTGACAGCCTTTAGACCCCTTGCCGCCTGGTGCAGCTGACTGCGAATTGGGTCAGCCATTCCAGTTTCCAGATTGTTAGTCGAACAATCGCTCATTGTCTGCCGTTTCTGAACTGAAGGGATTGCGAATATTTTTGCCGGACGATCGATCGCTGAATGATTCTTTCAACGGGACAGTCCGGGTTCTTGTCTCGCCGGAAGTGAATTCCCGACACTACGAAATAGGTTGTCATTCAACTGCCGTCAAACTTCACTGAACCAGTCAAGCGGGCTTTTTTCAATTTTTGCCGCCTCGTCGTTGCAACCGGAACAACTGGAATGTTCAGACTTCGGCTTGGTTGGGTGGCGTCGTAATCGTTTAACCGTCAGCCGAAGGCGCACGCGATCCCCTTGCCCGTACGCCTTCGGCTGACGGTTAAACGAGGAATGCCTGGCTATTCGAAGAATGGCGGGTGCAGTGGTTCCGGTTGTGCCGTCTGGAAATGCGCGCGACGCTTTCTTCCGACCGATTGGCATGCCGCAACTTTTCCGTTTAGTCAAAAAAATCAGACATTTGCCTTTTTGGCGTTCTATAGTTTTTCGCACCGGCCGTTTCGCCAAACTTGGAATCGCAGCTCACCGCACGCAATTCCTGACAGGCCGGTAATCAAATATTCAGACCCACAGTCATTCACAAGAGAGCCAACCAATGGCCCGTAAACAGAAACTGGAACAGCTCCACCAGGCGTTTCTTGAGCGTCGTTCCGCATTGCGACAGGCACTGGCAGGGGACGACAGTCTACTGCGTCAGATCAGCCAGCGATCAGGCGGAGATGAAGCCGATTTCGCACTCGAATGTGCTTCGATCGAAGTCGATAGCCAGCTCGTCGAAGTCGTCTCCCGCGAACTCGCCAACGTCGAGAATGCACTCTCGCAAATTCAGAATGGCAAGTATGGCAAATGCGAGACTTGCGGATGCAACATTCCTGCAGAACGACTCTCCGTCATGCCTTATGCAACCTCCTGCATCACATGCCAGCGGGCCGCAGAACAGGGCGGTTCGCGCAACGGCAACAGTTCCGACTGGAGCCGCATCCTTGAACCACAGCCGGACGACCTGCGTATTACCGACCTCGACGTAAATGTTTCCTGACCGGCACAACCGGAACCAGACTTCAGAATTCGGTCGCCTCGACCGCTCCGAATCCCTCGTTCCGAATGTGCCTGATGTTATCGTTACGACGGTTCTTTCCAACTTGACACATGTAGTGACCCAACATGGCAAATCAAAAAACAATGCGGACAGTTGAAACAGGGAAACGCCATCTGCGACCGGCTTTGATGTTGGGCATTGCACTGATGTTTTGCAATACAGCAACTGCCCAGGACATGTTGACCGTGTCGGCGGGACAGAATCTCGCGCCGGAAGCCATGTATTCGACGCTGGCAACAGAGGCCGACGCGATGGCCCGTCAATCCAGCATCCTCAAACTGCTGGTCAAAACCTGCCAGCCATCGGTCGCCCACATTGAAGCACGCAAGACATCGGCCCTCGGCAGCGGCGGCAAGAACATTGCCTCGTCGGTGATCGAAGAAGCCGGCTCCGGCGTTGTCATCAAGTACCGAAACCGCTTGTTCGTCATCACCAACTATCACGTTGTCGATGGCAGCAAGCTGGAAGACATCCGCCTGACGATCGACGACACGATGGTAAAACCGACCGACATTCGTCACGATGCCGAATCCGACTTGTCCGTCATCCTGATCGACGACGCCACGCTTCAACCGTCACATCTCGCCGACAGCAGCAAAGTTGAAATCGGCGAATTCGTTGTCGTGATCGGCAGCCCGTTTGGGCTGAGCCACTCCGTCAGTTACGGCATTGTCAGTGCCCAGAACCGCCGCGACCTGGAACTTGGCCCGCAAGGCGTCATCTACCAGGACTTTTTCCAGACCGACGCCTCGATCAATCCGGGCAACAGCGGTGGACCGCTCCTGAATCTTCGTGGCGAAGTCGTCGGGATCAACACCGCCATCGCCAGCAACTCCGGTGGCAGTGACGGGATCGGCTTTGCGATTCCGATCAACATGGCCATGCGAGTCGTCACCGACCTGATCGATTACGGCTACGTTCGCCGCGGCTATCTCGGCGTCACAATGGACAGCCACTTCACTCCCGAAGTCGCGTTGTCGATGGGCCTAAGAAAATCCGGCGGCACACGTATCACCAGCGTAACAGCCGACTCCCCTGCTGCGGCATCGAAGCTTCTCCCAGGCGACGTCGTCATGGAATTCAACGGCACCAAGATCGGCAGCGACTCGCACCTGCAAACCGTAGTCAGCCTGGCCGCCATCGGCACCTCAGTCCCGATGAAAGTCTTCCGCAACGGCCAAATGCTGACGCTGACAGTCCTCGTCCAGCAAAAAGAAAAGAACAGCCAGGGCGGCTAGCGTTTGTGGTACAAAAAAGACGGCCAACCAAAACGGTTGGCCGCTCAATCAATATTTGCGTTTCGATTTGGATTCGCCTGCAATCATTCCTGGCTAGTCTAAACTCATTTCTATTTGATAGCAGGCACCGGTTCAACGGATCCAGTCGTATTGAACAACTTTGGTCCGCAACATGTATCTGACGCGGCGCGTCGAAGCTGTGAATACAGTCGAACGAAGTCAGTTGGCATGAGGGGCTCGACGGATTCAACGCCGGCATACTCACACAACTTCTTGAGTTGTTCAGCATTTAGGCCAGCCAAGATTTTGGCCGTGGAATCAATTCGTATCTGTTCCAGTTTTTCGTCCATTTCCGCTTTAATTGCCACCGCTTGTTCCTGCAAGGCCTTTTGTTGTTCCGGACTAATTCCCAAGTTCTTGCCGATCGCAGGATGCAGAACCGTTTCCAGGAAACCCGCCGACATCAAATGGGATTTGAAAAGGGAAACCTGCAAGTTCCCCCATTGCGGTTCAAGTATCGTTTTGAGTGACTCATCCATTAGAGATATTGCGGCCTGAGCTTTCTTCACGGCACTTTCTTTGGCGGCTGAATCGTCGGTAGCATCAAACTCATTTCGAATGACCTGAAGACTCTGTTTCGTGGTTTTGACAAGTGTATCAATTTCCACTATTTGGTAATCGACGATTTCCATGTCAGCATTGATCATGGGGTGTTGTAGCAGGTTGAAATAGCTGGATCGGTTTTCAATCGATGGGAAATCGTTAACGACTGATTGAACACTGGCATTTCGAATATCCCGATGATCCCCCGTCAATCCCGCTATTTTCGACATATTAGGTATGCCCGGCGGCGTTTCAGGTTGCTGATACGGCATTCGGGTCTTGGGATCGACGGCAATTCGTTTTTCACTAGTCCAGATGATAAATGGCGTCGCAAACCCATCGGGAACCTGGATATCATCTCCATTCACGGTATGGATAATTTTCATCGACCGAATAACACCACTTTCCTGTTCACCAATCTGGGCACTGGACTTGGGCACTTTCAAAAAATCGATGGACTGCGCACGCGCTTGTGTATTGACAAGCATCGCCATCACGATGCAAACAGACAATGGCACGGAACCTGGTATAAACATCTTAATTCTCCGATTATCCAAAAGATTTTTTAGTGTGCAAATGAGGAAAACTTAATTGATCTTGACAAAATCGACAGTCTTGCCAGCTCCAACTCGCAATTCGAAAATCATCGGCCCTTCGATTACAAATCGTTCCGATTTTTCCGGGTCACCGCATATCGGAACGCGAATGGCCACCCATTGTTTGGCTCTGGCTATTACGTGCCCAACTGGAAGATTCGGCCAATCAATGGTGCCAGGATCTACGAACGAGCGTTTGTCAAGGATAAACGGATTCGACCAAAAAAACGCGGGATTGTCAGAGGCGGAACAACCCTCAATTCCACCCACTGAAACCCAATCCGTAGGCAATTCGGGAGGATCTGGTTCGTAGGTGTCATCAGAGGGCGTCGGATCCGGTTCAATATTGAGAGTTGCAAATGAAATGTACTCGTAAACAGTCGTGTCATTGCATTGCCAACATGGCCCTACGTCAACGCCACCACGACGAGCAAAAAACTTGTCCGTTATGGACATGATAGTTCCTGGACCAGTGGATGGATTCGAGGGACCGCCACTCTGAAACACCAATTCATCGGGGCCCTGGACTTCGATTGTTTCTATGTCTTCGGCCGTTGCACCGGTTGCATCTGTACAAACCAGTTTGAACTCATGCGAACCTTCTGGAACCGCGCACCAGGGAAACGGCGTGCTCAATACCGCAAATGGTGCCCAAGCACCCTCCCCGCAGCGATAGTACCATTGATCATCAACGGGATAGACTGCGTTGGTAAATGTTTTGGTAAACGTCACCGTCGTACCAATCAAAACCGGGGAATCCGGTTCCGAGACGATGGTAACAGTAAACACAGCTCCACCTCCCGGCGGAGGATCGCCCGGTGGTCCACCTCCTGGATCCTCCAGTTCCGGTGCCCGCTTCCTGGCCAAAGCTTTGCACAGTAACAAGCAAAACAATGCCTGCGACAATCAAGAACGAAGTAAGCAACCGACGATTGCAAAACAAGAATGTTGTTTTGAAGGCGGATGTCCATCTCAAGCGCAACGATTGGCGGGTTGATTTTCGAGAAAAACCTCGGCTGGAGTTCGCCAGGCAAGTCTCTTTCTCGGCCGGTTGTTG
>JAYVKA010000299.1:0-9018 GCA_043768885.1 Planctomycetota bacterium | reverse complement strand
CCCCATTTGTTAGTTGACCGAAAAAACGCGGCATGCAGTTTATCACTTTGTTTGGCCGCGTCAATTTTTTTCTGCAATGGCCACATGATTTTTTCCAGGAGAAAGGGCCGGGAATACGAAATTGCCAGGGAAGTGCGGAAGGTGGTGGATTAATCGGGGATTCTTGAACTGTGCGAGTTCGGTGGTTGAGTAGTTCCGACACAAAAACTTTCAGCTGTTTCGACCGGGCGGGAAATTCAGTTTTTTTCTGTGTAAACGGTCCAAGCCGGGGGTGAGCGATTTCTTGGGGCTGGGGACAGTTGTGCTGGCTCCGGGGAGTGTTGTTTCCCGTTGTGGGATCAGTCGCTGGCGCCGGGGAGTCGTGGCCCAGTGCCGGGGAATGAGTTGATGGCGGGGTGGGTGATCCGCTGGAACCGGGGAATCGCGGCCCGGTGCCAGGGAGTCGTCTACCCCGTTGGGCAATGAGTCCCCAGTGCCCGGAGATGAGTTGCTGGCGGGGGTGAGTGATCCGCTGGCGGGGTGGGCGGGTGCCGCAGAGTGATGGAGGTGTTGCGGAATGGGGTACAAGTGTCGCCGGTGCCGGGAAAAGTCCCCCCAGCGCGAAGAAATCATTGGTTGGCCGGGGGGAACGACTCCCCGGCACCGGGGGATGAGTCGCTGGCCGGGTGGAATGATCGGCTGACTGGGGGCAATGATTGCCCATCGCCGGGAGAAGTGTCGCTGACGCCGTGGAATCAGTTGCGAGGCGGGGGGCGATTGTCGTCAGCGCGGGTGGGTTGCTGGCGGGTGCCTGGAAGTGAAGGGTCGGCTACGAATTTCTTGAAACTGGATGTTTGATGGACGGCAAAACCCGATTCTGATTTCGGGTCGCGAATGACCAGACGGGCTTCGACGTTGTCCCAGGCTTCGGCGATTTCGATTGCGCGCTCGGGGGCGAGGACACTGAAGGCGGAGGCGAGAGCATCGGCTTCGGTTCCGGTCGGGGCGATGACGGTGACGAGTGTTGAATGTGTCGTCGCACGGCCCGTGCGGGGATCTACCAGGTGCGACCAGGTTTTTCCGTCGATCACGAGAGACTGTTCAAGGTCGCCACTGGAGGTGACTGCGCCGCTGAGGATTCTTAGCTGGATGGCTTCGAACGGTTTTGATGCGGGGATCGAAACTGTCCAACCGGTTTGCGGCGCCGGCGGATGTCCGAACACGACAACGTCTCCGCTGGCGTCGATGATTGCGGATTCGATCTCGTGGGTCCGGAAAATTTCCGCGATGCGGTCGGCGGCATAGCCCTGGCCGATGCCACCGAAGTCCAGAATCATTCCTTCCTTCAACAACCGAATCTGGTTGTCGGGATGGAGTTCCAGTTTGTCCCATCCGGTTCGTGCCTGGGCGTCAATAATTTTTTCTTCTGTCGGCAAACGGTTCCGGCGAATTGCCATCCTCCACAAATGACTGCTGGGGCCGATGGTGATATCGAATGCTCCATCGGTTCGTTCACCGATATCGCGTGCTGTTTGAATCAGGCTCCACAGTTCCGGATCGATCGAAACTGGTTTGTCATGAGGTGCAAATTTGGCAAGCAGACTGGCCGCACTGTCGTCGCGATAATCGCTGAGCAAGCCGTCGAGCTGATCGACTTTGTCCCACGCTTCTGCAAAGGCCCCAGCAGCAACCTGTTGGGACTTGCAATACACGGTCGCCCGAAAGCCGATGCCCATGGCGTGATGGGCCGATTCAAATCGCTCCCAAACGGCCGGTTTTTCCTGGACGGTGTATAATGGTTGCCCCAGGCCTGATTCGCAAACGGCCAGAATCATCAGGCAAGCCAGTAACGAACTGCCGACTGGCCGCATCAGGGGTCTGTGTTTCCGCATGGAAAATCCGGTTTCCGGTATCGGCTCGGTTGTTGGTCAAAATCGAATCCACTAGATTGTAGCTGCGATCGATCTTGAAGATACAACCAGTTCGATTGATCCCATCCGGTCACAATTTTCAACGGCACAACCAGGAGTGATTTCCGTGAGCGATGAACAACTACCGTCAACCGTCAATTCTGACCGCCGCGAGTTCCTTTCCACGACTTCCAGGGCGATTGCGGCAGGTGCGGCGATCTCGGCGATCGGATTGAGTGCCGGTGCCAGCAAGGCCGGGGTTCACGTTGCCGGAAGTGACACGATTCGGGTCGGCCTGATTGGATGCGGTGGACGTGGATCAGGTGCCGTGATTCAGGCGATGGTTTCACAACACGCCAACGTCGAACTCTCGGCCGCGGCCGATGTTTTTGACGGTCGTTTGAACAGCATGTTGAAGCAGGCTGAAAAACAGCATCCGGGCAAAGTCAATGTTCCGGAGAAAAACCGTTTCATTGGCCTGGACGCCTACAAGAAATTGCTCGACTCGGATGTGAGCCTGGTTGTGCTGGCAACTCCGCCTGGTTTTCGTCCTTTGCATTTCGAAGCGGCGATTGAAGCGGGCAAACATGTCTTTATGGAAAAACCGGTTGGGGTTGATGCGCCGGGCATTCGGCGGGTTCTGAAGGCGGCCGAAGTTGCGAAGGAAAAGAACCTGTCCGTCGCCGTTGGATTGCAGCGCCGCCACGAGCGGGCATATCGCGAAACGATATCGCAGCTTCAGAACGGCGCGATTGGCGAGCTGCTGGTCGCCCGTGTTTACTGGAACCAGGGAACCTTGTGGACCAACGGACGGGAACCGTCCGAGCCGGAAATCAGCTACCAGCTTCGCAACTGGCTGTATTTCAACTGGTTGTCTGGCGATCATATTGTCGAGCAGCACATTCATAACCTGGACGTTATCAACTGGCTGATGAATGATTTTCCGGTGACTGCTCGCGGTATGGGTGGGCGACAAGTCCGGCTGGGCCCCGAGCACGGCCAGATTTTCGATCACCACATGGTCGAGTACGAATATGCGAGCGGATTGAAGTTGATCAGCCAGTGTCGCCAGATCGCCGGCTGCTGGACTTCGGTTAGCGAGTCGGTATTTGGTTCGACGGGCTATTGCGATATTGACTCGGGCAAGATTTTTGACCTGAAGGGAAACCTTGTCAAAGACAACGGGCTGCGTGAAAGCGGCCACGAGTTGGAGCAGTTGGACCTGATCGAAAATCTATCAAAGGGCATCATTCAGAACGAAGCCGAATACGGTGCCAAGAGCACCCTGACCGCGATCATGGGACGCCTGGCGACTTACACGGGCAAAGTGATCCCGTGGGAGAAGTTGCTGAATTCGAATGTTTCTGTGGCGGATGTCGATTCGCTGGCGTCGTTTGATGACGATGCTCCCGTCGAACTTTTGCCATCTGGCGAATATCCGGTGCCGGTCCCCGGCAGCGACTGGAAGAACCATATCGACTGGGATGCTGACGCCTAGATTCGGGCAGTCTGAACTTACGAAAAACACGGCTCCGGTTTTAAAACCATGAGCCGCTTTTTTTGGCATACGCAAACTTGTCTTGCGATGTCAAAAGCTGACGGTTAGTCCGGTTTGTCGCGGCGTATCGCATGTCCTGTCTGTGCTGGTTTTGCCAAGCAAATCAACAAAACCGGCGTGAAATCGCTTGCATTCCGGCAAATCCTGCTGAATCAGGGACTGACCCGGTACGCAATGCAACAGTCGCGTAAAGATTACCGGCTATTCCGCGAAATCCAGTAATTCCAGTTTTGTCTGGCGATCGTTCCTTAATCAATTTTTCGTATCTTCCAGTTCGATTCAAAGAACATGCAATAACGATTGCAGTGATTCTCCGGGTGTGACCAGAACCCGGTACACGACTTCGAACGGAACCCATGCCATGAACAGATCAATGACGACCAGACTCTTTTCCGCCGGTGCTGCGGGAGTGATTGCCTTTTTCTCCTGCACTGCAAATCTGCAGGGACAGGATTTCGTTGTTCGGGACCGTGTTTCCGAAGCCCGTGAACGGATCGTTGAAAAACATTCGGAAGAAATGACGAGTCCGCTGGTTGTGTCCGTTCACGCCGACAACCTTGTGGTAGGGCCACAACTTACAGAACAAACGCACGGATTGCCCGGAGCATATGTATCAACGGCACCAACGCCTGGATTTGAAGAGAATGATCCACCGGCCTACGTCGAAGAGGACTACGGCTCCAGCGTCACTCATTCGATAGAGGGCAAGCCGTATTACGAATCTGATCCAGGCCAAAGCCGTGTGCAATTGTCGAGTGCATCTTCAGGACCGGCTGACGCATGGACCAGTCAATACACTCCCGGCGTGGTTCTGACGAACGCACACTATTTCGACGGAATGAAGGGTCCGGGTAATCCACTTCCGTTCGCATACTTCAGTGCCTATGCACGTTCCGGCCGCGGGCAAGAGCATGACGCAGCCGGTAACCCAATATTTTGTGACGAGTGGGGCCGCTGGTCATGCCAGTGTGACTGCTGCAATGAGCCGCTTGGTCTGGACTGCTTGCGGCCAAAAGGCCACGCCAAAAAACGATCGGGTCAATGCGGCAAGGCCGGCTGCAAGGGGAACTCAATTTTCGGCAAATTCGGATCAGGCGGTTGCGGTTGCGGAAACTGAGTTCGCAACCAATTCATCTGAAACTTCTTCGGGTCGTCCCAAACTGGGCGGCCCGTTTTCAATGTTTCGCCGTCGGCCTGAATTCCCTGTTCGACCAGCACGTTCGTAGTTTATCGGGCAAACCTCAACTCCTCCGCAATCGCCGTCAATTGTGAGGGGAGGATCTGGATATCAGCCAGTTTGTGGTCGCGAGACAACAACCAAAACGTCGGAGTCGATTCCGTAGGGCAAACAGCATAAAAAACGGAATTCAAATCCGGATCCGGTACGACAAAATAATCATCGTGAGGCTTGGGCCCAAATTCATTTTTCGCGGTTGCCGAGTCCATTCCAACACACACAACCACCAATCTGGTATTGAGTGAGCGTAGTCCGTCCACTCCGGTCGATTCCTTGAGTATCGATTCAAACTCTCTTTTGGAACGAACCGCCAAAACCAGAATTGCCTTGTTTCTTAGCAACTCACCATCGAGACCCACACTCGTCCCGTACGCATCGACAAATTCGCCCTGAGCAATTTTCCCCAGGGATTCGATTCGCCTAATTCCGTTCTGACAATCAATGATGTTTTCACGATTTTTTTCAATCAGTTCTGGTTGGGAAAGGTGCTGCTCAATTCGTCGATACACTTCGAGTGACACCGCATACTCATCGTGAGAGTCAAGTTCACGGCAGAAACCAATCAGGCGGTCGAAACCCGCCGGGCTGATGGGTTCCCTGATTATGTCGTTCAGGCTGGCAAGGAATTTCTTGGCAGAATCCTGCCTTACGTTTGCGACATCGTCATGGATTACGAAAAGTCCCAATTTTCGAAACACCAAATCGTCTGTCAACTTCGACGACCATTCCCGCAATTCCTTGTCGGGGTGATTCACGTAAATTTTGCTGACCTGGGAAATCACCTCATTTACTTCCGGACCAAGCGCCGGATTGAGTGTAAGCGGTAACAGAATCTCTTCGATCCTGGCTGCGGTTTCAATGTCAAGAAACTCCTTACCCAGAGCCTCACAGGTCTGCCGGATTTTTTCCAAAGTCTCTGGCGTTGACGAGCCGTCCGCTATCTGGTCGGCCGCAATCCTGAATCCGCCCAACAACGGGTGGCGGCGATCTTCGCCCGTATTCCGGGCTGCAGCCAGATCAATCGTCGCCAACAACTCCTTTCGGACCGCAACAAACTCCGGTTCGACATAATCAGTGCGGTTCTTGCGCAGCACTATGTAGGCTTCGCCCAAAGCATCCATCAGGAAAACACGGTTGGCGTTTTCCTCATCGGGCGTAGTTGACTTCTTCAGCATCATGCGAGCGACGTCAATTCGCTCGTTCAACGCATTCAAAGTAGACGGGCGAAATCGGGTTTTCACCACCTCGATCGAATCAAACTTGATTCGCAATTGACTCATGTCCATGTCCTCCAGACCAAGGACCACATCCTCCTGGAATTCAACAACATTTTTCGATTTTCGGGTTGCGACGTCATAGACAATCACAACGAAAACGACAAGCACAACCGTGGCCAAAAAAACATGGAACGGCTTCAGGCGAAATTTTTTCTTGTTGCTCACTGCAATCCCCGACTCGGGAAACAAGACACAGAAACCGGATGACGATCCGCCTGGACACCACGTGGCCTGATGGCCCACACATCCAGAGCACACTGCGAAAACGACATTCCGGAGTTCAGGGATGCCGACAAACAAAGTGCAACTGGATTCCGTTCACCATTTTGATACGAATCGAAGGGAAAATATACACGAATATGCTTCGCGCAGCCTAACTCTGTCTGCCTGAAAAATGAAAACCCAGATCTCGTGCCAGTTGTGGCGGTAATGCGGGCAATTGACTGCGGGGTATCAGGAAAGTGGAAATATTGAAAAGGTCGGTCCAGACACGGTTGTTCGACACATTCGCGGCCAGGTAGTCGTGACCTGACGAGCCGCCCGTTCCAATCTTCGCCCCCAGCATTCGATGAACCATCATCGCGTGCCGCGACCGCCAACGGGTCATTGCTTCGTCAATCTCCATCAAACCAACCAAATAACGAAACGGCGCGTACAACATCGGTTCATCGCGATATAGATGAATGAACAGCACGGCAAGGAATGCCTGATGGGACAGCCGTAGGCTGCCTCGTTTGTGCAATTCATCGAACTGGCTTTTGTCGAGGATGGCATTGAATTTTTCCCGTGTCTGTTGCTGGGTTTCCACTTGTTGCTTTCGGCGATCTTCCGAGATCGCCTGGTTGGAGGCCACAATCTTCAGCTCCGACTCCAGCATTTGATCGACGGCCTGTCCATACGACCGCCAAAAATCAAACTCACCATATTTCGAGAATGGCATCCGTTCCAGCCACCGGTTCGTTACGTCCAACAGCGTCGGAGCCGCCTCGGCCGCCGACAATTGTTGCCGCTGTGATTCCGTCAACCGCGTCATGAAAAAATCACGGTCCTGTCCGGTCCGGTCATCGAATCGCAATCCCAGCCGGATCTCGATCAGCTTGAACTGAATGCTTTGAAAACCCGAAGCGGGAACAAGCAAATCCCGAAAGTCCAAAAAATCCAGAGGCGTCATCGTTTCGATTACGTCAATCTGCTCCAACAACAATTCCTGAATCTTGTTGACTCGTTCCAGCCGGTGGATCACCGTCCCCAGCTGGCGGTCCTCAACTTTGGAACCGGAAAACGTGCCGATTGCCGAATCGAGTTCATGCAAAATCTGCTTGAACCACAATTCGTAGGCCTGGTGCGTGATGATGAACAACAATTCGTCGTGGGCCGGCGTACAACCCTCACGCCCGCTCTCCGGAACCTGAATGGACAGCAGTTCTTCCAGCTTCAAATACGCGCTGTATTCAATTGGTCGGGGTGTTGGTTTCTTCGATGACATAAACTCGGTTACCAATAAAAAACAGCGGCCGCATGGACCGCTGTTTTATCAGATTTCGAATCAGTTGACCTTAGGGTGCAGAAATTCGACCGCCCGGAATTGGAATCGGACCCGGATCAAAATCGCCAAACTCGGATGCGATCGGACCCAGCCGCGTTTCGTCCTTCAACAATTCCTGCCACGTAATTTCCTTGCCGGTGTAACAGGCGTTTCGGCCCAGGATCGCGGTTAACGTACTGATCCCCATGTACTCGCCATTGTTAATCGGCTTACCTTCGCGAATGCTGCGGAACAAGTATTCGTGTTCGACGTCGTACATGCCAGGCGACGGGCCGTCGTATTTCCATTCGCCTTCGTCGGTGACAATCTGGTTTGCCAGGATCTTTGCCTTGCCCTTCGTACCAAAAACCCAATCTTCGGTTTCGTTGAAGCAGTCATTCATTTGGCGGCAATAGGAAAAGACGCGGGTGCCACCTTCCCATTCGTAACAAGTCGCGAAGTGGTCGTAAATGTTGCCCCACTGCTCGCCGACCCGCTTTTGCCGACCGCCGGTTCCGTAGGCTTTCACTGGCGGAGTGTCACCCATCAGCCAAACAGCTTTGTCCAGGCTGTGGATGTGTTGCTCCAGCGGAATGTCGCCCGACAGCCACGAGAAGTACAACCAGTTTCGCAACTGATATTCCAGCTGACTCCATTCCGGTTTGGTTCCCCGATGCCACAATTCGCCAGTCAGATAGTTCTCCTGGATGTTGAGGATATCCCCGATGGCGCCTTCGCGGACGCGTTTGACGGTTTCTCGCACGCCGAGGTCATAGCGCCAGCAAAGACCGGAAACGATGCTCAGGTTTCCGGCGTTGCGACAAGTCTCCATCACCGACAGCACACCAGGCACATCGACGCCCACCGGCTTTTCGCAGAATACATGCTTGCCCGCATCGACCGCTGCCTTCAATGATTGCGGACGAAAGAACGGCGGCTGACATAGCAACACCACATCGACGCCGGATGCAATCAATCCTTCGTGGCTGTTCCAGCCTGTAAAGCAGGTCTCCCCGGTCACTTCCATTCGCGACTCGGTAACCTTGTGTTTCTCCAATTGCTTTTGGCACATTTCAATGCGGTCCGGAAACGCATCAGCAAGTGCAGTAATTCGAACGCCGGAATCAGCGGAACAGGCATTGATCGCAGCCTGCGTTCCCCGCCCGCCACAACCGACCAAACCAATTTTGATCGTGTCGTCCACGCTGTGATGAACGCCGGCGGATAAAGTTCCGGGCAGTGCAGCGGCAGCAATCGCGACCGCTGAAGTTGTCTGAATAAATCCCCTTCGGTTCAGGGGGTGACTGGATTCTGTTTCGGAAGATTGACTCATTGTTATTCCTGTAACTATTGGCAATTCAAATTGGCATTGAGTTGACGAACCCAATCAGGCTCACACAGAGATGCCATTCTAGCATTCTGCGTTACCGCTTTCCCAGACGATGGACAGAATGCACCGTTTGTCCGGCAATTCAGCATCAAACTCGAGTATTGCGAAGTGCACTGTTTAGGCGGATACTGGGGTAGTGGAT
>JAYVKA010000298.1:0-11425 GCA_043768885.1 Planctomycetota bacterium | reverse complement strand
CGCTTGGCCTGAGGGGGAGCCTTGGCCTCCTTCGGCGTGATCACCGGTTCTGCAACCGCTGTATTTGCTTTTTCAGACATCTCGAAATTCCATTCCGCCACAACCCACTCAGTCTGGTCCCATTGTAGCCAGTTTTCCGGCGATCGGACACCGTTTTTTTGATCGCCGCGAAAGGCTTTCGAATCTGCGGCCTGGGCAGATTGGGCGGGCACCAGTTAACTACCAGTTTCGCGGCCCGTTTGCTACGATCCAGTTCATATCCCGGCCAAAACGGTCTTTTGAAAAAGGGGTCTGACCCTTTTGGAGACCCTCTCGGGTTACGATGAATTCGAATGATCGGAGAGGGACTGCCCCCCCTTGTTTCAAGAGACTCACGAGCCGCCCACGATTCCAACTGGAAAATCCCATGCAGGAAATCCTGAAGTACATCACCGCCAATCGTGGTCGTTTCGAAGCCGACCTGAACCAGTGGTTGTCGATGGCCAGCGTCAGTACAGACCCGGCATTTGCCCCTGAGGTTCGCCGGGCCGCAGACTGGCTGGTCGAGCGGATGAAGCAGTTGGGCCTGACCACGAGACTTGTCTCCACCAACAAACACCCGATCATTATCGCCGAATCCGAACCAGTCCCCGGTGCACCGACGGTCCTCGTTTACGGCCATTACGATGTGCAGCCGCCGGACCCACTCGACGAATGGACGACTCCGCCGTTTGAGCCCACTGTTCGTGGCGGCAATATTTTCGCTCGCGGGGCGACGGACGACAAAGGCCAAATGTTGACTCACCTGTTGAGCGCCGAAGCCTGGCTGAAGACGCGCGGAAAACTGCCGGTCCAGCTGAAATTCCTGATCGAAGGGGAAGAGGAATGCGGCAGCAAGTCGCTTTACGAGATGCTTAACGGCGACTACGACAACGGTACACCGATCGTGGACGGCTTGGGCAATGACATCGTCGTCATCAGCGACAGTTCGCAATACGGACCGGGCCAGCCGGCGATCACCTACGGCTTGCGAGGCATCACTTATTACGAAGTTCGCCTGTCCGGACCTTCTCAGGATTTGCACAGCGGAGCTTTTGGCGGCGCGGTCACCAATCCAGCCAATGTTTTGTGCCGCATGATGGGCGGCCTGCTCGACGCCCACGGCCACATCACGCTCCCCGGATTCTATGACGACGTAGTTGATCTCACGGCAGCCGAACGCAAGCAATTCGCCGACCTGAATTTCGACGACAAAGAGTTCATGAAGAAGCTCGGCGTCGAAGGAATGACTGGCGAAGAAGGCTACGAGACTCTCGAACGGCGTTGGGCCAGGCCGACTTGCGACATCAACGGACTGTGGAGCGGATATCAGGGCGAAGGGGCAAAGACGGTCCTGCCCGCCAAGTCCGGAGCGAAATTCAGCTTCCGACTGGTCCCCAACCAAGACCCGAAAAAAATCGGAGCTGCCGTCGCAAAATACCTCAAGAGCATGCTTCCACCCGGCATCCGTATGGAACTGATCGACCGGCACGGCGCCCCGGGTTCGATGGTCCCACTGGACAGCCCCTACATGGCCGCTGCCGCTGCCGCGATCGAATCCGGATTCGGCACGGCGCCCGTGTTTATTCGTTCGGGTGGTTCGATTCCGATCGTCAACGAATTCGCCAGCCGTCTCGGCTCGGACACGTTGCTACTCGGCTGGGGCCAGGACGACGACAACATGCACAGCCCCAATGAAAAATTCTCGCTCGACGATTTCCACCGCGGTATCCAGGCCAGCGCACATTTGTGGTCGGAGATTGGGAAGCTGAAACCGTAAGGTCAAACGTTACCTTTGCGTTTTGTCGGAACACATATAGATAGGCCGGCAGTTGCCGTAACGCCGGGCACAAATCCATCGTGTTGGAAAACGAAAACGCGTTCAATGCCGAAAGCCGCGTTTGTGAGTTTCGGCAGGGTTTTTGTGCCATTTGTTACGGCTTACTCTAGACATTCTCCAAAATTGAAGAAGCGCAGGTGAACCGTGGGCTGTAAGGCACCGGGTAGCGTCACGACCCGGCCTCTGACGCGTCACGGCTCACAAATAGTGCTGTCCAATTTAGGCCCACGATGACCAAGTTTCGCAAGCCTTTGACGTATGTGATGCTTGCGTTAGCGATCAGCATTGCGATTCTGTTGCCCTTTGTGAGGCTGAACCAGGCAGGAAGTCCCCCCAGCGTCAACAGCGTGTTGTTTGTTCCGGGGAAGTATCCCGAAGGCGACTGGACTCCAGATAATCTGCGATTCGAGGACATTTATTTTGTCGCTGAAGACAATACGCGATTGCACGGCTGGTATTGCCCGGCCGAAAATCCAGTCGCCACAATCCTGATCGCGCATGGAAATGCCGGCCATGTTGCATCCCGTGCCCCGTTGCTTCGTCACCTCCAAGCCTCGACACGGGCGTCCGTTTTTATTTTCGATTACCGTGGTTACGGACGAAGTGATGGAAAGCCGACCGTCGACGGAGCATTGCAGGACGCCAGGGCGGCACGTGCGAAACTTCGCGAACTCGCTTCAATCAAAGATTCCGAGATGATTCTGATGGGAGACTCGCTTGGCGGTGCGATCGCAGTCCAGCTTGCGGCCGAGTCGCCACCGCGGGCGCTGATTTTGCAAAGCACTTTTTCATCGCTCCACGATCTCGCCGAAATGCATTATCCCCAATTCGCTTCCATGGTTCCCGCAACAATGCTCGATTCAGTTTCCGCCATCGGTCAATATTGCGGCGAGCTGTTTCAGAGCCACGGCGAGAACGACCGGACGATACCGATCGAATTGGGTCAAAGGCTCTTTCAGGCCGCCAACAATCCGAAAATGTTTGAAATCATTCCCGGCGCGGATCATAACAGTTGGTTAACGAGAGAATACTTCCGACGACTCGACAAGTTTATCCGCTCCGTCTCAACTACGGAAAGATAAACACCAAACAGCGATCTGGGAGGAGACTCCGATGGCCACCGACCTGAAGTTCGTGCAGTTCGTCGCCGATCAAATTGACGCCGACTGTGAAGTTAGCTGGCGGGCGATGATTGGCGATTACGCACTTTTTTCCAAAGGCAAGATTGTCGCTTTGATTTGCGACAATCAACTGTTTGTGAAGCCGACCGATGTGGGCAAAGAGTTCATCGGAAAATACGTCGAGGCCCCGCCGTACCCAGGCGCGAAGCCTTCGTTGCTGATTGATGACCGGATGGAGAATCGCCAGTGGCTGTCGCAGTTGATCCGGATTTCCGAAAAGGTCTTGCCCGAAAGGAAAAAAAAGAAGTGATGCGAACAATACTGCGTGATTGACGCTGACTGGATTCGTTCCATTTTCGACGGCTATCGCTTCTGACCGAAGCAAATGATTGTGGCAAGTCCCGGACATAGTTGCCTCCGCCGCCATCCGTTCATAAACTCCATAGACTGAAGAAAAAAACTCAGGTTCCAATCTGCATTTACTGCAAGGCCCCTTGGGCGACAAATGGACATCGCAAACACCACAAAGAATACAACGCGACCAAACTGGACCCGGTTTGGCTTGCGAACCCTGCTGCTGACGATTCTGGTTGTCGCAGCTTATCTCGCAGGTTGGGTGTCACACCGCGAGTGGAACAAGCGAAACGTCGAAGAAGCGATCATGAAGGGGATTCAGCGTGTCGGTGGTCCGGTAGACGTCCAATTCCAGGAGACTGGCAGGATCATGACACTTCGAGGTCAGAATGACGATGAGGTTAGTGAGATGAAAGAGGCGGTTCGAGACATCAGTTCAGCCGCCAGCAAGTGACCACACAAGCGGCGCTGACATTCAGTTCTACAGTTCCATGTTGAATGGTCGCGGGAAATTGGAACAATCAGTCGCATCTATCGTTGCGCAAATAAGACAATAGTGGCATGCCATCGGAATCAAAAGATTCCATCATCAAAATCAATTCGATGAAGCGTTGGACAGATTCGTTTTTCGGGCTAAACCAAGCCGACTACAGTACCGCCTTGATCACCACAAAGCCGAGGACGAGGAGAACCGTGAACAGGATCGTCATTAGCTCGAGACGCTTTTCGATGAAGGTTCGAATTCCGGGGCCGAAGAAATAGACGAGGCTGGCGACCAGGAAAAATCTTGCGCCGCGACCGAGAACTGACGCAATCATTAGTGTTTGCAGCGAAACGTATTCCGAAAAAATTCCGGCGGAGATCGTAAAGACTTTGAAAGGGATCGGCGTAAAGGCTGCGGTGAAGATCGCAAGGAACGCGTTGTCGTGATACTTCATGCCGACTTTGTCGACCAGTTCCTGGCTGACTCCGGGGACGTAGTCGATGAAGTAGCCACCCAGGCTGACCCACAACGCGTATCCGATGTACCAGCCCAAGACCGCTCCCATCACCGAAGCGACCACGCTAACGGCCGCGTAGAAAAATGACCATTTGGGTCGCGAAGCGGACAGGGCCAGTTGCAAAACGTCAGGCGGGATCGGAAAAAAAGAACTTTCGGCAAACGATATCACAAACAACGCGGGGGTCCCCCAACGTGTATCGGCCCAGGATAAAACCCAGTTGTACATGCGACGAATAATGCCGACCCGCTGCGGTACAGGCGTCGATGAGGCGGGGGCGGCGCTGGTGGGTTCGGGCATCGGGCTGCAGGAATCTTCGGGGGTTGTTGCGAGTCAGGTTGGCGAACCAGCATAACCAGGAATCGCCGAATTGCATTAGGCCAGTATGGCAGGCCTTGAAGCAGAGCAAATACCAGCCCGAAGCGCAAGCGAGTGAATGTCGCTCGCCAATGAGAAACCCATTCACTCGCTTGCGCTTCGGGCTGGTATTATCGATTGGGTGGCGATTTTGAGTCTTGCACTGCCTTACGTTTTGGCTTTCGCCGCCAACCGTGCACGCGGGTGGGCCTTTTCGTAGGCCAGCTTCAAACTGGCGGTGCTCAGGTGCGTGTAAATTTGCGTTGTCGTCAGGCTCTTGTGGCCGAGCAATTCCTGGACGCTGCGGATGTCCGCTCCGCGATCGAGCAGATGCGTCGCGAAACTATGACGTAGTGTGTGGGGGCTGGTCCGAAGGTCAAGGCCGGTGAGCTTCAGGTATTTTTCCAGCATCCGGGCAACGCTGCGCGTGGTCAGTCGCGTTCCAAAACGGTTGGTGAACACGGAGCTGCCCCGGTCGGCTCTTCCCGACTTCAGTTTCCTCACCCGTAACCATCGATTAAGAGCCCGGGTCGCATGGCTCCCCAGCGGAGCGAGCCGTTCCTTTTTTCCTTTTCCCCGCACCCGCACCATTCCGTCCGACAAATCCAGATCGCCGTCGTTGATGCCAACCAGTTCGCTGACCCGCAGCCCGGCGGAATACATCGTTTCGAAAATCGCCCGGTCGCGCAGCCCCATCGAATCGGTTGCCGGTGGCGCGGCCAGCAACTTTCCAATCTCGGTGGTGGTGAGGAAGTGCGGCAGCTTCCGTTCGCGGCGCGGGTTGCGAAGCGGCTTGGCGGGGTTCGTATCGACCAGGCCCTCACGCTGGGCGAACCGAAACAGGCTTCGCAGCGAAGCGAGTTTTCTTGAAATCGTGCTCTTGGCGTAACCCGCTTCATGCAACGCGACAAGATAGACTCGCAAATCCTGGGGCGTGACCCGTCGCGGATCGACGGAGGCACCGAGTTGATGTTCCATCCATTCCAGCAAACCGTCGAGGTCTTCCCGATACGATTTTACGGTCAGCTCGGAACTGTTTCGCTCAACAGTCAGATACCGCAAGAACCGTTCAGACAACTTGCGGATCATTTTCGAACTCCGCGACAGCGTTCCTGAATGCTGGCAAGCCGATTGGCCAGCATCGGGCTTTCCGGTCAGTCACCGGAGAATTGGTCGTTTGCAAACGGGTCGTAGATCGGGTTGAACTCGTCCCGCTTCAAAACAATCGGCATCGGCTTTGGTTTGTCGGCCGAGCGGATCTTCTGGCTGAGGACAGCGGCGTCATACCAGGTAAAACTGAGGTCGGGATTCGACGCGTAACGTCCGAGGGTCCGCAAAGCGTCCGCTCTGGAATTATCGTTGAACAGAAAGAGATATCGCTCTTGTCCTTTGGCCAAAGCCAGCACGTTTACGTCTTTGGACACAATTCCCCCAGGACATGCTCAGTTCTTTCGCGGAAAATTCAGCGGCCAAAATGTTGGGCTGTTTTCCGATCGATCCCGGACTTAAAGCAGTCCGACTGAGGGGTTATCGGTAAATCGGCGGGGTCTCAACAACCAGGTTTGCACTCATTCAGTGCAGAACAAAAAAAACCCGCCCGGTTACCCACTAAAACCGGCACAATTCCACCGGAATGCCGGCGGAATGATGCCATCGTGTTGGCATGCAATCACAAAACGTTGAACCCGAACGTTTGTCACCCGCGTTTTTGACAAAGCATGATTCCCGGGTAGTGGATCTTGCCAAAGTTCCTGCGATGCCGGGATCTTTAGCACGATCCACCACATCCAACCCCAATTCCTGGCTGTAACAATACAGAGGAATCTCTGGCGAAATCACAGGTACTGCGAAACTTTATCGGTCCAGGCAGCGCTGCAATGCTTTTTCGCCGATGCGCATGATCTTGGTCGTTGCTGTTAGATCGGTACGCAGAATATCCAACGAGCTTTTTTCCGCCGACGATAGTGCGTACTTGACGACAAACGCGGCGCATTGGATGCCTTGCGTATTGGTTGTCGGTGGCCAAAACTCTTCGGCCTGGCTGGCCATGGTTCGTGCCAGCAGGCGGGTTGCACGCCCCGAAAATCCGCCCATCACCATTTCCAGACGCCCCTGCGACTCGCGATGCACGTAGAAGACAAACGCACAGTCTTCTTTGGCCGTGCCTCCACGAACATGCTGCCATTTTCCTTTTTCGTCTTCGAAATAAATCCCCGGCTCTTTCGATTCCTGGTCGCGACTGAGTTTTAGTCCGGCCATGCACGAAGCCGGATGTGGGTCGTTGTCCCGGTATCGCATAAAGAACGGCACGCTTCGATCGTTGACGCTGTTACAGTTGTCTTGCGAAACAAAGGGCTCACAATTCAGGGCGTTGGCAACGACTATTTCGACAAGCGGATTGCTTTTGGTGCTGCCGATACCGACGATCGCCTTGTCCCCCTGAGGTTCGCTAAAGGTTTTATAGGAGTGATTGGCACGGTCCCGGACTTCGTTTTCGGTCGCTTGGCCAGGGCTCCAGACCAGCGTCTGCTTGAGATGCTCCGGATGTGGTAGCGGTGCTATCGTTCCATCCGCCGCCGGGTCCTTACGATACAAGGCCGACCCGCCCAACGTTGTTACACCGTTCAACAGCTCGCCCAACAAGACCGAATCCGAAGCGACAACGTAGGAAACTTCCGGGTTTTCCGTTTCAAAATCGCGACGGACACCGACACACAATTCCAGCCGTCGCCGTCGTGCCAGCAGTTCCCAAAAGTTTTCCGGCTCAACGGCAAACAATGCGCCCGGCAACTGGGATGCTTCGGAGTGCCCGTGTTCAATCAGATAATCGCACAAACGCGAAAGGGCCTTGATCGGAATGTACTTGACTTCGTTTTTCAAAAGAGCTGCAACCTGATGGCGGTCCAGTCCGGTGTATTCGACAATCGCCTTGATGGTGCCGGGACGTCTGCGTGGGTCGGGGACGTGACCCAAAAGTTCTGCCAATCGAAAACTGTACTGCATGGATTCCACTCCCAATCAATTACGAAAGGCAAAAACCCGGACAATGTCCAGTTGTCAGGAAAGCACGTTGAAATCCAGACAATGTGGCGTATCACGCCGCTAATCCTTCGGCTTCCTCCGGAACAGCCCAATTCCTCCCATCCAGAGTAACTGGCCTAAAGCAAAATATCTACCCTTAGCAACCCATTGCGACGCTTTGCGTTGGATTCGCTGCCAAAGACGTTTCAAAGCCGGCGGTTCTGATTTCTCTATGGATTCCACCCCAGGATGTTGCTAACGTCCCCGCACGCCGATTCTCCGTTTTTCCATAGTCATTGGAAAAACCTGGGAAAGTGAGCGGCAAAATCAGAAGAATCACATTCGGTGAATGCAATCTGCCGACCCATGGAGTTCGATAAATAATGAAAACCATCTTCATCCCGGTCATTACGGGCTTTGTAGTATTGATCTCCGTTTTGCCGGCCGAGGCCCAACGCAAAATGTTTCCGTTTGCACAGCGGAAGGTCGAGACTCAACAAGTTCGCGAGTTGGACGATCAAGCCGGTCCATGGTTGATTATGTGTGCTTCGTTTGTCGGCGATACGGCACAAATGGACGCCGGGATGCTCTGTGAAGAATTGGCGTCGAACGGTTTTAAGACCTACACCTATCAAAAGAAGTTCGATTTCTCGGGAACCTATGAGGGACTCTTCAACAGCGAAAGTGAAAAAGAAGTCGACGTCGATCCAAATGGCAATTGGGTTCCCCGTCCGCAGAGAATGAAAGCCCGGACTTCGGAAATCGAAGAGGTTGCTGTTCTCGTTGGCGATTTTCCCAACGTTGAGGACCAGCGGGCTGAAAAGGCCTTGCAGCAGATCAAAACGCTACGCATTCGTTCATTGACCAATAATGCGCATGACTCGTTAATTGAAAACTCTGCAACAAATCCAAATGCCATTCCAGCGGACCAGAATCCAGCCCAATCGCAAAAAGGGCTACTCGGATCGGCTTTTCTGATTGCCAATCCTGTTCTGCCCGATGAATACTTTGCAACACAGCAAATTGACAAGTACATATTGACTCTGAATCGTAATCCTGAATTTCGTTTCAGCCTGCTCGACAATCCAGGTGCCTACAGCGTTCGTGTGGCGACATTCCGTGGCGATTCGACTTTTGGCAAATCCGATTTCAAGGATGAAGAAGTTGAAAAAAAAGGCTGGGGGTTTCATCGCAAGAACGATGAGGGTAGCAACAAGCTTATCGAAGCCGGTTTGAAGGCCAGTGTGCTGACGAAATTCCTGCGTGACAAAGGGGTCGAAGCGTGGCAGTTTCATGACCGATTCGAGAGCTATGTTTGCGTCGGTTCGTTCGACTGGATTTCCAGAGAAAGTGCTGCTGGCATTGAGTACAACCCCGATGTAGTTGCTGTCGTAGACCAGTTTCGGGGAGAGATGGGGAGTGCCTTCTCCCGTCAAAACGTAATGCAGCCGAAATCGTTGCCGGAACTGCGAAGCAAAGGGATCGCGTTCGATGTCCAGCCGCTTCCGGTTGCAGTACCTCGCGCAAACAATGACCGCCGCACGGCGTTCGGTCGGTAAACTTACACTTTCAACCTGGCGTGGTATTCCGCCAAAGTTTTTCGGGTAGTGGACGAGGCTACGAGTCCCTTTCATCGCAACTTCGCGAGGATTTGTAGCCTCGTCCACTACCTCTGCCAGGTAACAGATTGGCAAGGCAGCTGAACAAGATTTGCCGGTTTATGTGGGGGAACTTTGGCTTTTCGAGCCAGCATTCCCAAGGCCTCATGCAATTGGTCTGGCGAAAATTCGATGTTTCTGGTTCTAATCGCACCCTTCCGAATATTTTCCAGACAAAATTCACTTTTTCCCCAAACGCCAATGGCAGGGAGCAGAAAAATTCCCCAGGCCTGCGCCGTGCCTTACCGGTTTAGTGAGCGGGGTCTGGAATTTTGTCTGATCACGTCCAGGAAGTCGGGACGTTGGGGCTTTCCCAAAGGTGGCATCCGCCGCAATGAAACCGCCAACGATGCGGCAGTCAACGAAGCACTGGAAGAAGCCGGACTGGTTGGCCGAATCGTTGGCCAATCGATCGGCAGTTTTGAATACTCCAAACAACAACGCCAGTTGATTGTTTCAGTGATGTTGCTGGCGGTAGATCTTACGATGAGCGAATGGCTGGAATCGAAACAGCGCCTGCGCCGGTGGGTTACGGTTCAGGAAGCCCAACAATTGCTTGACCGGCCAACACTGCTATCGGTTCTGCACGCTGCAATCACAATGCTGAAACGACAGGCAGGCGGTTCAACAGGCATAGCCGCCGCCGGCGCTTGAGTTAACGCCCCGCCAGCTCGTTTTGAATCGGAAAACAGTGCCAGCCGCTACGCCGCCCTGCATTTTTCTTCGTAAGCCGATAGCCGGTTTTCAATCATGCGGATTTTCTGCTCGATCATTGGATCTTCCCAGCCCTTGCAGTTGGCAAAAAAGGCAGGTGACTTCAATAGCCAAATCACCTGGTCGTGGCGGGGTTGCTCCTTCAGACTCAAAACCAAATTCTTTTCAGGTTGATTCTCCGGCTCGCGGTTCAACAAATCAAACCAGGCGACATCGATAAAATTTCTGTCAGAGCCGGTTGCATACTCGACATACCGCCGCGATTTCAACAATTCGTACAAACGAATAATTGCCGTCGATTTCCCGCCTGTTTCCCGCAATCCTTCTTCGACAAACTGTTCGCTTTGAGGTTTCCCTTTGCCTTTTCGAACGCCGAACAGGACCAGCACTCTTCGCCGAAAAGCACGAAACGGATTGGCAATTTTCCTGTGCGCCCGAATCCACCACGGCCGGCCGGCAAAGTGCTCGGGGTTGTACAAATCAGGGCGAATCCGCGACGCGTGCTTGGACAGGTGATACAAGTCACTGTTTTGTAGGATCTTCAGGACTGTGGAAAGCGGCCAAATTCGCGGGAGTTTAACGCTAATTTGAAAATCAATCAAACAGGGGTTTCCAGCATCATCGACGATGATGTTTTCCCATTTGTTCAAATCGACATAGGCGATCCCGCGGCGATGCAGTTCCAGCAGCGTATCCCGCAGGCGTTCAAAAAAATCGTCCCGAACCCGGTCGTGCCAGCTCAACGGATGGCCTTCGATAAAGTCATGCGCCGCAGCATTTCTCAACAGCTGCCCGTCCGCGAAAACCTGATCGTAACCGTTGGCGATATTCGGCAAGTCGCCCAGCCGCCGGTACATGGCCGATTCACGCCGGGCCAACCATCGGCCCAGCCATCCGGCCGGCAAAAACAGAATCGGCTGAACGCGGTTGAATTTGCAAACGACTCGATTTTTTTCCTGAACGTAGAACGCTGTCGCCGCCCATGAGTCATGCTTGATCGTCCGCTCATGCTGGAACGTTTGTCCGTCAATTTGAATTTCATCGGGCGGCTGCTTCTCCCCCAGCGCGAGAAACAGCTTTGGACGGGGTTTGGATTTGGAGTGTTCGGCTGGCATGCTGATGTCGGCTGCGAATTCATGCGGACAGAAATGCGCCATCAGAATGGTTTTCAGCGAATCACGCAAAACCATTTTCAGTAATTTTCCGCTAGCAATGTGACCACCTTGTTTGGGGGGTTAACAGTAGTGGACGAAGCTACGAGTCGCATTCATTGCAACAGCGACTGGCTGCAAAGCCTCGGCGACTACCCGAGAATCAATCTGAAACGGAATAGTAGTGGAT
>JAYVKA010000297.1:0-6403 GCA_043768885.1 Planctomycetota bacterium | reverse complement strand
TCACGTTTTCCGGGCGGGCGGCGTCAACGGAAGGTTCAACCAGCGGTCTTCGGGCGGGCGAATCGGTTTCGGTTGGAGAATTGTTGTATGGAATGATGTTGCCGTCGGGCAATGATGCGTCGGTAGCGATGGCAGAACATTTTGGGGCGCGGCTTGCTGCGGACATGGACATCAGTGAAACCGATCCGTTTCTGATTTTTGTCGAAGCGATGAACCGTGAAGCAAAACGCCTGGGTCTTGAGACCTCCACCTTCCGCAATACGGCCGGTTTTACTGACGAAAAACACCTGGCAAGTGCTGCAGACTGGGTGAAATTGGGAGCGTTGGCGATGCAAAAGCCCCTGTTTCGAAAAGTTGTTGGGACTGCGAAACATGGTGCCCGGGTAACTGGCCCCGGCGGATACACTCGAAACGTAGTTTGGGAATCGACGAACCAGTTGCTGGACATGGAAGGCTATCACGGCCTCAAGACCGGAACGACCGATGCAGCAGGGGCCTGTTTGGCGGCGCACGCGTCGCGCGGCGAAAGAGAGTTGATTGTGGTTGTACTCGGGTGCGACTCCAGCCAGTCCCGATATGTCGATGCCCGAAACCTGTTTCGTTGGGCCTGGACGCAGCTTGGTGAGGCCGACACCGGACCCATGGAGAAGGAATGAGCGAACACCCGTTTGGCTGGTTAAGTCTGCTTCCGCCAGTTGTCGCCATTGTATTGGCAATTGCAACCCGCCGCGTCATTCCATCGTTGCTGGCCGGAATTTTTGCGGGAGCCCTGGTAACACGCGGGGGAAATGCCTGGACGGCTTTGACCGATACTCTGGAGGTCCATTTGTGGCAGACCCTGATCGACCCGGAGCGTCTGCGAGTTTATTCATTTACCCTGTTGATGGGTGCGATGGTCGGAGTGATCATTCGTTGTGGTGGAATGCATGGTTTGATTCGCATGATTTCGCCGATCGCGCGGACTCGACGGAGCGGACAACTGGTGACGTGGTTTTTGGGGTTATTGGTATTCTTTGACGACTATGCCAACACCATGTTATTGGGAAATACGCTAAGGCCACTTGCTGACAAGTTGCGGATTTCGAGAGAGAAGCTGGCCTACATCGTGGACTCGACGGCTGCTCCAGTCGCAGGGTTGGCCGTGATATCGACATGGATCGCTGTCGAGTTGGCTTTTTTGCAAGATGGAATCGCCAACGTCCGCTCAGCAAACGGGCTTCAGCCACTGGATTTGTTTATCGCTACGATTCCGTACCGGTTTTACGTATTGATGGCGTTGTTGTTTGTCCCCATGGTGGCAATTCTCGGGCGGGAATTCGGACCGATGTTGGTGGCCGAGCGGCAGAGTCTTGATCGCGGGGAAGTTGATCCGATGCATCTTTCGCCATCCACTCAGGGAGGGTGGGACCACGACCCAAACGTTCCTGCGAGATGGTTCAATGCGTTTTTGCCGATTGCGGTCACGCTGGGCCTTGTTCTGGTGCTGCTATACACCAGCGGCCTTGCCAGGGCCGAGGCTCGTGGCGGGGATGAATTGCCGGATCTGCGGACGATCATTGGCGCAGCAAATTCAAGCTTTGCACTTCAGTATGGATCATTGGCCGGATTGGCGACGGCAATTTTGTTGGCGTGGGGCCAGCGGTTGTTGACGATGGAAAAGATCGGCCAGGCAGCGGGGTGGGGAGCCAGGGTTGTATTGCCGGCGTTAATGATTCTGTGGTTCGCATCGAGCATGTCAACGATGACTGGCAACAAATCCGCCGGAGGAGATCCGGAAACGGTTGCGTTTGAATTTTCCGGAAATCGCCTGTACACCGGGGATTTTCTGCTGGAGTCTTTGTCGGGGGCGGCAGATCCCGAAACCGGCGCAGTGCAGCAGCGTTTTCCCGTAGAATTTCTGCCAACAGTCGTGTTTGTACTGGCTTGCGTCATTTCATTTAGCACGGGCACCAGTTATGGCACGATGGGAATCCTGCTGCCAATAGTCATACCGTTGGCGTGTTCGATGTTGTCGTTACAGCCGGAAGGGGCTGATCCCGACAGTCCGCTGCTGCTGTGCACGGTCGGCAGCGTACTGGCTGGAGCGATTTTTGGCGATCACTGCTCGCCGATTTCCGACACGACGATTTTGTCATCGCAATCCAGTGGGTGTAACCATATCGCCCATGTCTGGACGCAGTTGCCTTATGCGTTGACGGTTGGCGTGGTGGTGATTCTGTTCGGTACTTTGCCTGCCGGATATGGAATCTCCGTCTGGATATTGTTGCCAATGCAATTTGCGGCAATGGTTGCGATCTTGCTATTGTTTGGAAAACCAGTGGACCAGGAGGGTCGCCGGAATCGTTTTCATTTGCAGACTGTTGAGAAGGGAACCTGACCAACTCTGGTTTTCAAAGGGGTTGACCAGTTTGGGGATGGGCGGCAGGACTGGATGAAATCAATGGGACGCTGAGGTTCAAGCCGGTTTTTTCTTTCGCGACGAGCGCAGAAAAAAAGGCAGTCGCGGTTCTCCGCAAACTGCCTTTTGATCTTCGGGAGCGACCCGATGGGCTGACAGCATCAACCTCCGAATTCCAACTGTGTGAAGATCAGGTCACGCAGCAGATTTCTTCTGGTTTTCAGCATCAGGCGACGGTGGATTATCCAGCTCGTGCCTCAAAATCAGCATATCCCCTGGAGCTTCGATGCCCAGGCGGACCCGGTCACCGTTCACCCTGACGATTGTCAGGACGATCGAATCGCCCAGTTTTATCTTTTCGCTTTCCTTCCTGGAAAGGACCAGCATTTGAAACCTCCATGTTTATGTTATGCGTGTTGTTGGCTTATTCCGTAGCCGGGTCGTAATCGACTTCGGTACGGTGAATCTTCTCGCCTGTTGAGCCGTAGAATATGACAGTGTTGGTGACCGTTTCCCAAATGGCCGTCAGTCTGACGCTTCGGGGTCCATGCAGACAAAACAGGATGCCGCATTTCTCGCCGCAACGGATCAGAATTTTTTCTGTGACCTGGAAAATCCCCTCTTCAAAATCATTCAATTGACACAACGTGCGGGAAACAAACTTTTTTAACTGAATCAAATTGTTAAAATCTGTGCACTCTTGCCGCATGACGGCAACGTCTCCCTTCGAAATGGCCCCGGGCAGCGATTGTCCAATGAGCCGGATGATGAGTGAACCGAATTGACCAAAGAACATTGGGTCAGCAGGATTTGATATCGTCCCGTGGAAATTCAGGAGGACAGCACAAGCTGGTAAAAATTTGCGGGTTCGGGAATTCGGGCGAAATGGCTGGACCTTTCCACACAATCCGGCCAGGCAGACTTTGCGGTGCGCCCGGAACAATGCTGCACGACGGAAAAACGCGAACAGTTCCAGCCAATTCGGCGGTTTTTTTCCGCTGACCCTTAAGGTTTGCCTTTGGTAGACTCATGCTTCCGACGACCGCCCGAAAACCCCGTGCAAGCCGAACCCGGCAACGCCTGCAAAACAGCGAAATCCCATGAGTTTTGGCATCGAATCAGACACTTTTCGCGGGCCGATCGACCTGTTGCTGTATCTCGTTCGACGACATGAGATCGATGTCACCTCGGTTTCACTCTCGGAGATCACTGACAAGTACTATGAATTCATCGATATTCTGAAAGAAATTGAGATCGATTCCGTCGGGGATTTCATCGATGTCGCCAGCCGACTGGTTGAAATGAAATCCCGGGCGTTGTTGCCTGTTCCAACCGTGGCCGAGGAAGACGGCAGTCAGGAAACGGACCCGCGCGAAAATTTGGTCCAGCGGCTGTTGCTTTACAAACAGTTTCGCGAGGCCGCCGTCTTGCTTCAGGAGCAATCCGAGTCGTGGCAAAAGCGTTATGCCCGGGTGCAGAACGATTTGCCCGAACGAAAAAACGATCTCGCTTCCCAGCCTGTCCAGCCGATCGAGTTGTGGGATTTGGTCAGTGCGTTTGGAAGGGTTTTGCGGGACAACATCGCAACACGTCCGGAAAAGGTGATCTACGACGAGACTCCGATCGGCGTCTATATGCGACGGATTCATGCCGAGCTATTGAGTCGCCGCGAACTGACTTTTTCGGAACTGTTCGAACCGGGAATGCACAAGTCGGCGATGGTCGGCGTATTTCTGGCGGTTCTCGAATTGACCCGTCACCACGGAGTGAACACCGAACAAGGGGACTTGTACACCGATATCAAGATCGTTCCCGGCGAAAACTTTTCCAAAGAACTCAATCTCGCCGATACCGACGACTACAACCCCCACACAGCCGGCATCAGTTCGGACGACCCCGAGTCGTTTCTGCATCGGGGAGAATGAGATTTTTTTTATGCAGACCGGTCGCCTTCCAGTGGGACCGTACAATGGACGGCGTCGTGCAAGTTCCAAATTCGATGGACGCGATCCATTTCCATCGTGTAGTTTGGTCTACAATCAATGATTCCCCATCTTGATTTCGGGAGCATCATCATGAAAACGCCGTCGATTGCTTCATTTGCATTATTCGGGCTCCTCGTACTACAGGTGCAGGGCCAAAACGCCCAGCAACGTCTGTTCACAGTGCCGGGTGTGGAATTTTCGGAGTCGCAACAGGACAAGGCCGAAGCGATTCGGGAAAAAATGGACGAGCTGGGTATCGAGTGCCGGGTGGAAGCTGGCTTGCGTTCGCAACAGGATGAGTCGGGGAAACTGACGATGGAATTCCTTCGCAAGCATCTCGGCATGAAGAACAAAGTAGATGAATAGCACGGCCGCCTCGGGTTCCACTGATTTGTAGAAGGCAGTTCAAAGTCCCGTGGCTTTGAGGCAAGCGGAATTGAAATCGATGAACGCCTGGCCGATTCGTCCAGAAAACTGTTTGCGGAATTCGACCTGAAGGCCCCCATAACAACCGGCAGCTATTTCGATTTGCCGTGCGGCGGTGAGGTGGTTTACGTTTTCGAGCCATTTAATCTGCTGCACCGACACGAAACTGCATTGCCGAACCATGGCAAAATAATCAAACGAAAATGCCAAGACTGTGGTTGAGCATACCGGGAATCCGGAACCGCCGAAGACAGCTCGTGGTAGCATGGAAGCGGACGAATAACGGCAACGAGGGCTGGTTCAAAATAATGCCAGTTGGTTCCGCCATTTCAAACAGGATTTTTTCAGGCCGAAGTCAGAGAATGTTTGCTACAGCCCATGTGGAATCGCCGAATGCAAAGAACGCTGTCGCTGAAGCGGTGGAGCAGTTGTTTGCACAAGTTTCGGATGCGGATCTCGTTATTGTTTTGGCGAGTGGATATGCGCGCGAGGATTTGCGGGGGCCGCTTGAGGCTGTGTCGAAACGATGGAATGGCAATGCTGCGGTCGTGGGCGGAACGACGGCGGGTAATATTTGCGGGGGAAAGGAATTCGAGGAACAGCGGGGCGTTGTTATTTGGGGAGCAAAGTTTGATGGCGGATTGGTTGATGCGCGGCATGTGGAATTTCTGCCGCAACAGGGCCAAGCGTTGTTCGAAGGTGCAGAAGAATGGTTCGCCAGTCCCGGAGTGGAGAGGCGGTTGATGCTGGCCCTGGCCGAGCCGTTTTCGTTTCCGGCGGATCTGTTTGCGGAACGATTGCTTGCGGATATGCCAGGCGTGCCGATGGTGGGCGGGATGTTGAGTGCAGCACATTCTCCGGACGAGAACCTGGTACTGGTCGGTGACACCTGTTTTGATACGGGCTGCGCAGCGGTGATGTTGTCGGGAAACATTCCTCACTCGATCGTCGTCAGTCAGGGATGTCGGCCAATTGGCGAACCGATGATCGTGACCGCAGCAGAACGAAACGAGATTCAAATGCTGGGTGGATTGCCTGCGCTCGAACAGCTGATGAAAACGTTCGCGTCGTTACCGGCGGGGGACCAACAACTGGTCAATCGGGGGTTGCTGCTAGGCATCGCGATGAACGAGTATGTCGATCAGTTTGGCTACGGCGATTTTCTGATTCGTCACGTGATGGGCGTGATCGAGTCCAACAAGTCGATCGCAGTCGGTGATTTCGTCCGTGTTGGCAAGACAGTGCAGTTCCACGTTCGGGATCATGAGTCGGCGAGTGCGGATTTGAAGCAGAATTTGAAGTTGGCAGCGGACAGACTGGGTTGCCAGCCGGCTGGAGGATTGCTGTTTACCTGCAACGGTCGCGGTCAGAACTTGTTCCCTGAGCCCGACCATGATGCAGGCCAATTCGCAGGTTCCAATCCGGATCTGCCGCTGGCCGGATTTTTTGCTGCCGGGGAAATCGGCCCGGTCGGTGAAAAGACTTTTGTTCACGGCCACACGGCGACCGGTGTTTTGTTTGGATAAGGTATCCGTTTAGCGATCCGTGAATTGATCGCGGATCATTCCTTCGCGGGCGTCGTACATCAGCAGGA
>JAYVKA010000296.1:0-19540 GCA_043768885.1 Planctomycetota bacterium | reverse complement strand
TGCTTGCTCCGCCACTGAGTGCCGCCCGTTCGACTTCGTCGTGCAGAATGAAACCACCAGCGGTACTGGTCAAACGAAGATCGTTCAAGCGATAGTCCGTATTGCCATTGACGGCCAACCTGTCATTGCCAGCTCCACCCTCAAAACGGAATACACTACCTGAGCCAGGCAAGCCCAGATCCGCACTGTTGACGACCATATTGTCAGCCCCTTTGCCACCCAGAACGGTCAAGTTCTGCAAGCCCACTGCTTCCAAACTGCCAGACGCAAACGTGATGTTGTCGTTTGACTGGGCCAGCGCTCCGTCTTGTGCTCCCATATCGATCGTCAAATCGCGAACCCTGTCCAGCGTTATTGAAGCCATCGCAGTGCCGCCGGATGTACCTGCGATCGTAGTGGCACGATGCCCCAGAAATCCATTTCCAGCCGAGACCGTCAACGCGTCCGTGGATCCCTGAGTTTCCAGAGACAGTGCCTGCGAATTGGTCATGAAAACGAACTCGACACTGGTAAAGGTCACGTCATCGCCGTAGGTCCGCATTGTCCCGGCGAATTCGGTACCCAAAGCCGGTGCATACGTGAAGCCTTCATTCGCTCGCCCGACAAAGCGAATGACATCCGTCGCTGCTGAACCGGCAGCGTAGTGAATCCCGCCGTCGAAGCTGAACGTTCCGCCCGCCAGGAAATCCAGCGTCAAGGAGTTCCCCAGACCGATCGAATTGTTGATCCGAACCGACCGTATGTCGCTGATCGGCTCCTGATCGAACAAAATGTAATTTCCGCCCGTCAGAGTCCCGTTGTAGAACAGATCCA
This sequence comes from Planctomycetota bacterium, assembly GCA_043768885.1. Lineage (GTDB taxonomy): Bacteria > Planctomycetota > Planctomycetia > Pirellulales > Pirellulaceae > BJ22. The sequence goes on along the minus strand of JAYVKA010000296.1, from coordinate 18,727 downwards.
GCATGTCTCCATTGCGAACCAGTTTGACATCACCGAAGAGGCCGGAAAGATCAAACAGCATGTCCGGCGACAGTTTCAGCGTGAACGCATCAAAGCTTCCCGCGCTTGTGCGATTCGCGTTGCCAAATCCAGGATCGAAATCCGCGATGAATCGAAAGCCCCCGACAACGTAAATATTTCCCGCAGAATCCAAAGCCATTCCATTCGCCGAGTCCGTGCCGGTTCCGCCCATCCTGCGAGCCCAGACGTGATTGCCGTTGGGGTCCAGCTTCGACAGGAAAATGTCTGAACCTCCATCACTCGATAAATTTTCAACATTCGGGCCTGGGTCGAAATCCGCAGTACCGGATAAGGAGCCCGTTGAGTAAATGTTTCCGGCCGGGTCAGTCGCAATTTTCTTTGGCGAGTCAGAATCGACTCCACCCATTCGCTGAGCCCAGATGAAATTGCCGCCACTGTCCAGCTTGGACACGAAAATGTCAGTCAATCCGGCACTGGCACTGGAAAGATTACGGACATCAGAGCCAGGATCGAAGTCCGATGTCCCGATAAATGTGCCAGTTGTCAATACATTTCCCGTGGAGTCCACCGCGATGCTAGAAGTAGCATCAAAGTTGGTTCCCCCCATTCTGCGTGCCCAGATGAAATTGCCGCCACTATTGAGCTTTGACACAAAAACGTCAGAAACCCCGGCGCTGATTAGATTGACGAGCCCAATATCGGGAGCGAAGATCGTCCCGGAAAAGCTGCCTGTGATGAATACGTTTCCGCTGGCGTCAAGAGCGATGCCGTCTGCGCCATCCACGCTTGTTCCATTCATTCCCCTGGCCCAGCCGTAGTTGCCGCTACTGGTGAGCCTGGACACAAAGATGTCGGATGATCCACCGCTAGTCAACTCGTTAACCCCATTTCCGGGGTTGAAGTCTGCCGTTAATTCAAAGCTACCAGTTGTGAGGATGCTGCCGGTTGCATCCACCGCAATGCCATTCGCCTGATCACGGCCTGTTCCACCCATTCGTTTTGCCCACACGAAGTTGCCGCCGTTGTCGAGCCTGGAAACAAAGACATCGGATTGACCGGCACTGACAAGTTCGTTGATGGCTGCGCCAGGGCCGGGATTAAAATCTGCCGTCCCGTAAAAGTAGCCAGTTGTGTAGACGTTGCCAGCAGAATCCACCGCAATGGCATTAACCTGTTCTGCAAAGGTAGTTGGCCCTACTTCGCTGTCCCCTCCCATGCTGCGAGTCCAGAGAAGTGCTCCGCTGCTGTCGACCTTGATTACGAAAATATCAGTACTTCCGGCGCTTGTGAGAAACGCCGTGCCAGTTCCCGGATCAAAATCAACGGTTCCTGCAAACGTCCCGGTTGTGTAGACGTTCCCGGCAGAGTCGGTTACGACTGCGTTGGCGATGTCAGAACCAGTTGAACCGACCGCATTCACCCACACAAAATCCCCCGTCAGCAACTGCCGCGATTCCAGTCGCTCGAATTGCAAGACGGGCTTGGCAAATTTGTGACGGGATTTTCGAACTGGCTGCGTTCGAACTTTTTTCGATGAACTGCTATCCCGAAACAACCAACTGAGGGGATCAAAACGTAATCGATGAGTCATCGCGAAAACCCTTCACCCGGCAATGTGTTAACGGCCAATGTGGAACGGATGCAGCGTTTGACGTGTCTGTTCCAAACTCACCATCGAGAGTGGGCCTTCAATGCGGCCAGGTTTTCCAGAAAAACCAGGAGAACGCAGGCAAAGCACCCTGCTTGCTCTCCCACCGGATTCCGCCAGACAGACAGCCAAACGCAGGTAACCAATCACGCGCCGGGGGCCGGCGCAATTTCGGCTGCTTTGTCAACGATTGAACATCGGCAGGCACTGCCGATAATGGGCCTGCCCCCTGAAGTATGGACAATCCGTTCTCGACCCGTGAACGCTTGCAACGCGATGCCCGCCGACTGCACTTCAGCGCGGTTGGTCGTGTCGACAATCAGGCAGAATGCCGGACCTGCGCTATTTCCCGGCGAACGGGGGATAGGCGGCGCGAAGGTCGCGGTACTTCCGGATTTCATCAGAATTGTCCACGAATGTGTAGTAATCAACCAGCCGGTCGATAGTCTCAGGGATTCGAATCGCAAATTCAGGCGGGATGGATGCCTCGCGTTGTTTCATGCCGTCGTAACCAGCCACCAGCAAGGATTCCGCCTCGGCCAGGCGACTGGCATTCCCTGCGCTGTTTTCATCCAGGACGGTCTGACCGAGCAACGCAGCCCCCAGCATCGATTGGTTGTAGAAGGTAATCCATGAGTCGGCTTGAGTCGCCTGTTGAATTTCCAGGCATTCCCGAAGCAGATTCTCGGCGTCCGGGAACTGTTTAAGTCGCAACAACTGCAAACTCGCGCCCGACAAATGCGTTGCCAGCACCTGACTTTTCTCCGGGGAAGATTGTCGCCATTGAGCCATCGAAGTCTGTAGCAATGCCAGGTAACGGTCAACAAGGCCCGCATCGTAGCAGGCGTTCATCAGCCCGCTCAATGCCTCGACAGAGTCGGGGTGCTCGGCACCAAGTGTCGTCTTCCTCGATTCCAGCACTTGCTCAAACAACGGCACCGCTTTGTCCGCCTGGTCATTTGCCAAATAGGCCGAGGCCAAACGGATCATGCTCCGCCAAATACTTTCGTCGGCATAATTGCCCTTCGTTCGTTTGAGATTCAGCGCCTGTTCAAGTAACAGAACAGCTTTGTCCGGACGACCAGCTTCGAGGTACGACATGCCCAGCCTGGTCACCGCATCAATCGTTTGATTGTCATTGGCCCCATACCTGATCCTCGTTGCCTCCAGGGCCTGCTCGTAAAGCAAAAATCCTTTATCAAGCTGACCTGCAGCGATGTAGCCTTTGGCCAGTTCGTCCATTTCCTCTATCGTATCAGCGTGATCGGGGCTCTCTTTCGCTTTGCTGACTTCCAGCAGCTGAGCAAATAGCGGCAAAGCCTTGTCGCGATCTCCGAGCGAATCGTAATATTTCGCCAGGCTGTTCATGGTGGCGACCGTATCCGGGTGGTTCAGGCCAAGCTTGGTCTTCCGAATGGCAAGCGCCTCCTCCAAAATCGGAGCAGCCTTTTCCGGTTGATTCGACTTTCGGTAACCCCGAAAAAGGTTGTTCATGCATGAAAGTGTGGACGAGTGATCGGCTCCAAGTTTTTCCTTAACTCGCGGGTAAGCGTCCTCCAGCAGAACCAGTGCCTCCTGGGTCATTTCGAGGTCGAGATAAATCCCTGCGAGATTGCTCATGCTGTCGAGCGTGTCGGGATGTTCAGCACCGAGTTTGGATTTGTGAAGTCTGAGCGACTGTTCGTACAGCATTCGCGCTTCGCTGTGTTGATCCAGCTTGCTGAAGACCCGAGCGAGGTTGCTCATCGCCCGGATGGTGCTCGGGTGTTCTGAGCCCAGTCTGGCTTTTCGGAGCTCGAGCAATTCCTTGAGCAAAGGCAGGGCTTTGGCAAAGTCTCCCGTTTTCTGGTAGATCATCGCCAGGTTGTTTAGGCAGTTGAGGGTGTCCGGATGATCCGAACCAAGCTTGTCCAGGCGTATCGCGTGAGCCTTCTCCAGTAGCGGCAGGGCTTTGTCGAACAAATCAGCTTTGTAATAACTCGCTGCCAGGTTGCTGACGAAAGTAGTTGTTTCGAGGCCATCGGGTCCATGTTTGGCCGAACTGAGCTTGAGCGCCTCTTCCAGCAGGGAGATCGCTTCGTCCGTCCGATCCAACTCCTTGTACGTCATGGCCAGGTTGCTCATGCTGGTGAGCGTCTCTTCGTGGTCCGGACCGTGGGCAGACTTCGAGCGGGCGAGCGTTTCTACGAGCAACTTCACGGCCTCGTCGAACCTGCCGGCTCCGTGATAGGTCCCCCCCAGGTCCCCCATGCTGCGGATTGTTTGCGGGTCGTCGGGACCAAGCAGGGTTCTTTTTGTTTCGAATACTCTTTCGAAAACTTCAACCGCGAGATGCGGATCCCCCATCGCAGCAAGGGACCGACCAAGGATGGTTTGCATTTCGGCCACCTCCAGCGGATCACCAACAGCCGATCCCTGAAGCTCCTTGATGGCGAGGCTCAAGTTGGCCCGCATCGCATCGCGCAATTCGGAAACCTCGTTGTAATCTGCCTCAGGATCGAGGTCGGCGAACATCGAACCCAGAATGTTGTTCCCCTTGCGGGCAAAGGCCAGATTCTTTTCAGCTTCCTGTCGGCGGGACTCGGCAAGCACCCGAGACTGATCCGCTTCCTTGCGTTGAGTAGCTTCATCCTCGCGCGCCGCAACTGCGTCACGCTCCGATTGCCTCGCCCGGGACATTCCCAGGCTTGTACCGACAATTCCGGCGATCAGGGCCAACGTCACCAGTGATGCCGCAACCACGCCGGCCCGGTTCTTGCGCACAAACTTCCTTGTGCGATATCCCCATGAGGGAGGGCGAGCGATCACCGGTTCATTGTTGAGAAAGCGATGGATGTCGGCGGCAAAACCGGAAGCCGACTCATATCTGCGTACGCGGTCCTTCTCCAGGGCCTTCATCACGATCCAGTCCAGATCTCTGGTCAATACGCGATTGAGTTGCCCACTATCGGTCTTGCGCTGGCCGGTAACAGTTGAGATTTCCTGGTCGGTGCTGTTGGAAAATTTGCTGCTCGGCTTGACCGGATCCTTTTCGCGTATGAACTCGAGCACTTTCAAAGCTGCTTGTCCCTTAATGGAAGCGTCATCCAGCGGTGTGCTGCCCGTCAACAACTCGTACAGAATCACTCCCAGCGCATAGACGTCGGTGCGCGTGTCGATGTCGAGATTGTCCAGGCTGGCTTGCTCCGGACTCATGTACTTGAGCGTTCCCAGAATCTGGCCAATGCCGGTAAACAAAGACTGGTCGGTCAATCGCTGCGTGCTTTCGATCGCCTTGGCGAGACCGAAATCAATCACTTTCGGGATTGGCTTGTCATCCTGAAAGCCTACCAGGACATTTCCCGGTTTTAGATCGCGATGGATGATGCCCTTTTGGTGGGCGTGCTGAACTCCAGCGCAAACATCGATGAACAGTTTCAAGCGTTGGTCGATGGTCAATTTGTTGTCGTCGCAATACTTGGTCAGTGGAATTCCTTGAACGAGTTCCATCACAAAGTAAGGCTGGCCATCGGGTGTTCTGCCCGCATCGAAGACTTTGGCAATGTTCTGGTGATCCATCATCGCCAAAGCTTGTTTCTCTGCCTCGAAACGCGCGATGACTTGCTGGTTGTCCATTCCCTTCTTGATCAGTTTCAGCGCGACGCGGCGGCGAACCGGCTCTTTCTGTTCCGCCATCCAGACTTCGCCCATGCCCCCTTCGCCAAGTTTTCGCAAGAGCTTGTACGGGCCAATGACCTGAGTTGCTGGTGCCTCAGTGGAATTCCGAGTTGTGGTTTGGCCCAAAGCATCGAGATCTGGGCCGTCGACCTCTGACGCCATCGTTGGATCGTCGCGTTCCAGATCGATCGACACCACCCGTCGGACTGAAGGAGTCTCAGCGGCGCGATCGTCAACCATGACTTCGATCAGCAATCTCGCGGCCTCAGACTGTTTTTCTTCGGGGACCCGTTCCAGGAACAAAGCGATCCCGGGATTTGCCCCGTTTTTCCATAACGCGGCAAATTCCTTGACCAAAGCCGCGAGTGAGTCACCTTCGTTTGACATTGCTTCGGCGCCTGCGGAACATGTTCGAAATGCTAGTTGTAATATTACCAGAAATTGAAACGAAAATGGCCGGCACGCTCTGCGTGTCGGCCGTGTGTCCAGTTGCGATCCCTGAATGCCTGCCCCCGGGCATGCAATATCAGTTCACTCTTGTTCGATTATTACTACTTGCGACGTCGACGGCCGAGTCCTGCGGCCACCATGCCAAAGCCCAACAACATTGCCATGGAAGGCTCTGGCACCGCGGAGAATGACGAAAACCCGTTACCCCCCGCTCCTCCCGTTCGGTAGTCAATGAACAAAACGACACCCCCAAAATTGCCGATCAGATCGCCGTCGTCGTAGTTCGCGAACTGGCCAAACAGTGATCCATTGACAAGACTCACGTCAAAGGTCTGACCGTATCCCAAAGTGAATCCGTCAATCAGCTGCACGTCCAGTGCTCCATCGAGGAACAAATCCCCGGATACGAGCATCTGGTCAAACATCCCTGGGTTCAAGCCACCCAATTCGATCAGCAGGGACGCACTGTTACCCATGATGCGGTCACCGCCAAAGCTGACGATGCCTGGGCTGTTGCCTGGGCGCAGGTCGCCAAAGGTATGGACCGTCCCGGTACCCACACTACCGCCGTTGTAGGATCCGAAGAAAACGGCACTGCCGTTTTGACTGATATTCACATTCATGTTCCCGGCTGACATGGTCACGTCGTCGTAGAAAGCTGTCGTGCTGTTACCAGCGACGGCAATCGTTCCGCTGGCTCCATTGGCAACATCGCCGTAGACATCAGCCAGACCGCCGCTGAAAGCCATCACGCCGTTATTGGTCCAACCATCATTGGCCGCAAATTCGCCGCGGCCGGAGATGAAACCACCCGCCTGGTTCGTTAAACCCAGATTGAACTCTACCCGTCCACCCGTGTTGTTGATTTCGCCGGCATTGGTATTGCTAACTCCTTCAAAAGCCATGAACTGGCCAGACGAGACCCGAATTTCACCCGCCGCAAGGTTGTTGATGCCGGCAACCAGCTGACCATCGCCGTACAGCCGTCCGGAATTCACAAGGGTTACTCCACTCGTATCAATGGCACCAGTCAGTTCGGTAAACGACGAAACTGCGTTCAATCCGCTGACATTTAAATTCCCGGCCAGCGAACCACTAACCGCATTGATTCGCTTGAAGCTGGTATAATCGGTTGTCCCGAACTCAAACCGGCCACCGTTCAGATTGACTTGGCTGACGGAATCGATGAATGTTAGTCCAGACGAAACCAATCCGCCGTTGTTGATATTCAGCGTCCAGCCATTGAAGTTACCAAAGTCAGATTTTAGCGACCCCGTATTCAATTTCGAACCGGCACCCGTCACCGTCACCGAGCCGAGGCGTGATTCGCTTCCGACACTGACCGTCCCACCGTCCTTCACGTTCAGCGTCCCATTAAATTCCAGTTCCCAAGAAGTCCAATTCGAACCGGCACCTGTCACCGTATAGTCTCCCGAAGTATTTGAAAAATTAGCAGTGACCTCGCCACCGTTCTCCACGTTCAAGTTACCGTTACCCACGAAAAACAAATGATTCGTCCATTTCGAGCCCGCTCCGCTCACCGTCGCGGTTCCGTTTAGAAATGCTATTTTATTGGAAACTTCGCCACCGCCCAACAAATTTAACGTTCCATCTACATGAAAATCGCCCCCGTCTGCAAATATGTCCGATGATGGGCGGATCGACAACTTGGCTCCATGCTCGCCAAAACCATCAACGGTGAGTGTTGCACCACCCGATATTGTTCCGCCGCCGTTGACGGCGTTGAAATGCAAGTCATTCAAACGCATTTGTGTTGAGGATCCACTCACCAGAAACGCAAATCTAAAATCAGATGAGTTAATCGTCAGAACATGTTGGGCCGTCCCATTTCCATTGTTGAATGTGTAGTTGCCCTCCGTTACGCTCAGTTGACCTGTTTGTGGATTGGTGGTGGCCGTAAAGTCGTCCAAGACAATCGTTCCGCCGGAAAGTGAAAACGAAGCGATGTCGCCTATTCCCGGAAGCCCCGAAGGATTCCAGTTGGTACTGATATCCCAAAATCCTTCGGTCACGTTGGTCCAGGCAAATGTTGTCTGGCCCATGGCGGTTCCGGACGGAATCGCGATCAAGGCGAGTCCGGCGATAACCAAACCGGCCGAAACCGCAAATCCCCCTCTGGTTTTTGAAGGACGCTGTTTCTGAATGGCTTTGGCACGAAAGATCTGGAACATATTGACGTTTCCTCTGGGTACGAATGGAAATTGGCCACGAATGGCGGTAAAAAGTCTCTGTGGATGCCCTGCACCGAACGCTCGGCGGGTTTCCTCTACTTAGACCCCTGCATCCGTATCCCAGCGAGGACAGGATTTCTGGAGACTTCGTCAAAGTTTTTTTGGAGTAGGGTCTGTGAATCACACCATCGCCCCTGCAGCACTACCTTGAACTACCCACGTCGCCAACAGAGAATGTTCGCTGACGAGCCGAACGATATGGCCCAACTCCGTTGATTTGCGTGGGGGGGAAGGGCGCCCGATCGACGTTTGTTGTCTGGATGGTTGCCCAATCAGGGTTCGTTTCAGCCTGCTGGTTCGGCTACTGCTACCCGGTGTGTTTCGCACACCCTTCGCGACGACGGTTGGGATCGATTCATGCCGGATAACGAACAGTTGCTAGTCGAAATCGTCCGGTCGGCCATCGCGGCAAATGACTCCAATACAGCGATTTCCGCTCTGTTCGAGGCTTTTGGCGAACGATTGCTGAAGATGATCGCCCTGCGGCTGGATCATCGCCTCGCTGGCCGAATCGACCCATCCGACGTCTTGCAGGACGCATTCATCGACGTCATCAAAAAGCTCACGCAATACGACCAAGTCCGCCAGGTACCGCTGTTCATCTGGATTCGGACGGATAGTCCAGGAAAGGATTCTTGCCGCCTATCGCAAGCATCTGAACACCGAAAAACGGGACGCTCGGCTGGAACAGGATTTTGTGCGTGTCCCAAACCCCAACGAAAGCGCTTGGTCGCTGGCTCAGGTGCTGTTAAGCAATGATACATCGATCTCCGGCCGCGCGATTCGCGCTGAACAACACGATCAACTAGCGACCGCCTTGGCCTGTCTCGAATCCATCGATCACGAGATCATCCTGCTGCGAATTTACGAGAACTTGTCCAACCAGGAAGTGGCCCAGTCCCTGAACATTGAGACCTCAGCCACGAGCAAACGATACTTGTGGGCCATGGACCGCCAGGGTGAAATCCTGCGGGCTTTTCCGGGTTGTGACTCCGCGCTCTTTGTTGGCAAGAACCGGTAACCGGAACAGGCAAGCGTTCACGGGTCGAAAACGGATTGTCCATGTTTCAGGGGGGCAGGCCCGTTTTCGGCAGCGCCTGCCGATATTCAATCGTTGTCAAAGCAGCCGAAAATGCGCCAGACCCCGGCGCAGGAACGGTTACCGGGAACTGCCGTCCGCGGGGGACTGCATTCAATTCCAGCGGGGTTGGAAACAGTGAGGTCGTTCCAGTTGAAAATGACTCGCCCAACCCGAGCCCCAATGCCCTGAACAAGTCCAAAGACCTGATCTGCGCTAACGGGTTGCGTCGGTCACGTGTTCGTGTTCAAACCGGGACGCGGCTCGGGACCAGGTGGGCGGGCCTCCTCGACCATAGTACAAGACCGATTCCGAACCGTCAGCCCGGATGTAATGAATCGAGTAGGATGTAAGGTGCCGCCTTCTGCCCCAAGTCCAGGCTTTCGGATCCCTGTGCCGAACGCGGGTCACGATCCTGTTGCCATCGGTCAACGACCAGGTTCTGGCAATTGGAATGACAGGTCCGCGGACGACGAAACGATCAGGATGAATCTCAATTTTGTGAATGGCATGAGACCAAATCCCGAAAACCAGAAAACCTCCCGCGACCGCCAGAATTCCGAGGCGGGACCAGGTTTCTTCAAAATTTCCAAAAAACGCAGCAACAGTGATAATCGTTGAGCCGATCAGCACGACGATCACCCCTCTTGCGCCCATGCTGAAAACGAAGTCCGGCTGGCCACGTTCGCCCTGGGTCACTGTGGGACACCATCCGAAACCCACGACCCAAAAGATGAACGCGCCAAACAGGAATCCGGCACCGTAAACCAGCGAGATCGCCGTTCGATACGGCATACCGAACAGCTCGTTGCCGTTGCGTCTGGGCCTCTTGAGCAGTTGGACTGCGGAGGACTTGGCTTTTGGTCGCAACATTCCATTTTTCATTTGTCAGTTGATTGCAAGATCTGAATGGCATCAATTCATTGGGAGCCTTGCCGCCAGGCTTGCAGCGCGCGCCAAACCCAGACTGGAAGGCTCAAGTCATCGATGGTTCGACTGGACAGCCAATTTACGGCCGGTTGAATCGGTTCGGGCAAGGCGCGAACGAGGGCAGGGGCCATTTGATTCCGGTTTCTTTCATGCAGTGCCTGCACCAGCCGGATGTAATCGACTCGCGACTGAAAAACTGCAAACGTCCCGCCGCTTTGCAACTGCCGGATCGTGCCGGGATGCGGAAGATAGTCATCATCAACCATGTGTTGCAGAATCCTGACCATCCGGTCACCCAAAGCGACCCGCATTTCCGGATCGGCCAGGTTGTTGGCGGCCGTCCCACATGCGATCATCAAACTCTTCAGAGGCATCGTGTCGGGAATCCGGTCGGCCAAAACCTCATCGATCTGCTCAAGCACTTTTTCAGGACGAAACCGCGAGAGATTGTTGGCCCGGGAAGAGCGATTTTCCAAACTTGGATTCAGTTCGACGGCTTCCGCAAATTTGGTTTCGGCTCCGGCAAAATCACGGAAGAGGAACAGGACTCGCCCTTCATTTGCCCGCAAATCTCCCATCGTCATTCGAACCAGCCGGTCTTCCGGGAAACTGGCAAGCGTTTTTTTCAGGGTTGAGGCAGCCCTGGCATAAAGTTCCTGGGCAACCGGCAATTCGCGGGCCAATCGAAAATCGTCTCCTTGTTCCATCAGCGAGCGGGCGTAGAGCACCTGGTAGTAAGGATTGTCGGGCGATTCATCGGCCACGCGAACCCTCAATTCGAGTTCGCGCTCCCTGTGGCGTTTGGCCTGTTCGGCATTTCGGGCAGCAGTATAGTTGCTGGCCAACTCACGATGTGAGGTGCCAATTTGGCTGAGTAGGTCGAAGTCGTCCGGATGTCGCCCGGCAAGTTCCGCCAGCAACTTGGCGGCGTGGTCAAGATTCGGTGTGGCTTTGTCCACCATTTTCATGGCGACCTGGCTCCAGCCAAGTTTCATGCAGGCCCTTGCTTGCCACAACCTTGGTGTCGCCGATTCGTCGCTCCTTGCCAGATCCCCAAACCGCGCGATCACCTGTTCGAGTGGACGAATATTGTCTACCGCGCGGCCCTGGCGCAGCCGAACCTTTGCAAATTCGATATGGGCAACGCCGGGAGTTATTGACCGGGACGCGACGTCAGGGAAGGCATCACCAAACTTTTTAACGTCGTCAAACAGGTTCAAAAAAATCCGCTCGGCAGCCGGAACCCGGCTGCGCTCGAATTTAATTTCACCGAGCGACAAACTGGCGACAATCATTCCGTGGCCGTATTCCGGAACATCCGGAAAATCCACAGCCAATTTTCGGAACAGGTTGATCGCCTTGTCGAGGTCCGCCTCTGCCTGCTCGGGGCGTTCCTGTTTCCATTCCAGATTTCCGCGCCGCGAATGAAGTCCGGCTACGGTTTCGCGATACCGGGCAACTTGCGGAAAACGACTTGCCAATCGCTCCGCAACAAGCATGGCCTCACTCAACTCTTCAATCGCAGCGGTAATCTGGCCGGCGGATTCGCGATGCCGTGAACAGTTGATGCAGGCAAGTGCCAGGCCGAGTTCATGATCCGGCTGGTCAGGGAATTGCTTGACCAGCTGCCGCTGCAATTCCAGGGCCCGTTCCGAAAATTCGACTTGCCGCGCGCGGTCGCCGAGTTGGGCAGAAGTCTCACCGAGATGACGATAAACTGCGGCGAGCATCTGCTGATGAGCTGCCGACGATGATGGTTCCGCTGTGAGTAGGGACTCCAGGAATTGACGTGCCTGGTCGAGCGATTGACGGGCCTGACTCCACTGGTGCTGGCCTTGTTGCACATTTCCAAGGACTCGATACAAGCCAGCCAGAACCGGTTTGGCCCGTTTCTGCTCGGCTGCACTAAGCCGTTCCGACTTGAGCAAATCGATGCCAGCCCGGCTCCGCTCGCTCGCCTGATCGAGCCGACCCAAACGGATGAGTACGTCTCCCAATTCCGATAGCGTCTCCGCGAGTTGCAAGCGGGGCCCGAACTGTCCGGACTCATCGACAAGTTTCTGGAACTGTTCCACAGCGGCTTCAAGCCTTTCGAGCGCCTCCTCTTCGTCGGACAACCGCATCTGGATCTTGCCCATTTGCATCAGACCCTCCGCACGAATCGCCCGACTCTCCAGGCTGTCACCCTGGACCGACGCAAGCACCGAATACTGTTCCAGAATCTTGTTCAGAAAAACCCGCTCGGCACCGTCCAGCATTTTGTTTTCACTCAGGTCGCGGATCACGACATCATCGACCAGCGACCGGAGCGCGACCAGCGACTGCTGGTTGGCCAGCCGCGATTCGGAAACTGCAGTCGCCAGACGATCATTGCTGCGAACCAGTTCGCGATTCTTCTGGTTGAGCATTGCCGATCCCGCCAGTCCCGCCACGACGGCCATCAAAACGGTCGCAAGAGTTGCTGCAACAAAACCAGGTCGCCGGCGCAGAAAACGTCCGCATTTGGTCCAGAACGAATCCGCAACCACACTTACTGCTTCACCTGCCAAAAATCGTTCGAGATCAACAGTCAACCCGGAAACTGATTGATATCGTCGGGCCGGATCGGTTGTCATCGCGTGGCGGCAAATCGCATCGAGGGCGAGCGGGATCCTGGGGTAATGCATTCGAGGCGCAATGATGTTTCCGCGCGTCACATCTTCGATTTGCTTGCGGGCGCTTTCTGAATCGGCTGGATACTTGCCTGACAACAAAAAATAAAGCGTCGCGCCCAGCGAGTAGATGTCGGACCGGTGATCAACCTCGTCGGTTTGGCCCAGCAACTGTTCCGGGCTGGCAAAGGCTGGTGTCCCCATGACTTGACCATCGCGAGTGTCCAAGGAAGCAATGACGGCTGGTTTTCGCTCAGGTTCCAGTGGCAATTCTTCCTGTTCGCCGATGATCTTGGCCAGTCCCCAATCGAGCAGCATCGTCTCCCCAAACGGCCCAAGTATTACATTGCCGGGTTTGATATCGCGGTGAACGACTCCCTGGCCGTGTGCATAGGCGACGATGTTGCTGAGTGCAATCAGGTTTTGCAGCAACTGCCGAAAGCCGAGTGCATAGTAAAAATTCCGTGATCGCGTTTCACCCGCTTCGTCGTGCAACTGGCGAATGGTCTGGTGCAACGTCGGGCCTTCGACAAATCGCATCACATAACAGGGGCGATTTGGATCGTCCTGTTTCAAAGAATGGACCGGAACAATTCCCGGATGATCCAGCCGTCCGGTCACGCGTGCTTCGCGCTCGAAACGGGCACGTTGTTCGATCGAAAGACGGCTCCATTTGGGAAATTTGATGGCAACCTTGCGGTTCAAAACAGGATCAGTCGCCAGAAAAACATGCCCCAAACCTCCGCTGGCATGCAACCGCTCGATACGATACTCGGTGGCGACGCGAACCGGTCCGGAACGAATCGGATCGGGAGCCGGTTCGGGTTTAACGGTCGATGGCGCCTGGTCGTTCTGTGTCGCGCCGAATTGGGAATCGACGGCCTGCAAGGCCCGAATATGCCAGCGGACTTCGCCCAGCATTTCCGGACATTGCCGACAAAGTTCCTCTGGCGAAATCGGCGCTCCCTGCTCCAGACGTTCTTCCCAAACAGACAACAACTCGTCGATGGCAACCATGGATTCGCTTTCGACCTGAAAAAACGGGCACGATTGAACAATGCAGGACAGGCTGGAAGCTTGTCCTGCGTCCCGCAGACCAATTACAGGCCGGTTTGTTCGTCGAGCAAAATTCGATAAAGGTTGACCCGGGCAGTTTTCCAGCGACGACGGGTGGTTCGTTCCGCAGCTCCAAGCAGTTCTGCGGCATCTCCCAACGTCATTCCCTGGTACCACAGCAAATCGAACAGTGCCCGCTCTTCATCCGGCAATTTTTCAACATACTCATGGAACTCGGTCCAACGTCCAAGACGCTGGGGATCATAAGTTTCGTCGGGTGAAGATTCGGCCGGTGCAGCAACCACTTCGCCGTCCTGGACCCATGAGCGGGCATGATTTTTGCCCATCCCCTCGGGACCAAAGTAGTGCCGCGACAGATCGATCAACTCCCGCCGAATGACCGCCGCAGCCAGCCGGAAATAGTCCAGTGGCGTCGGCGGATGATGATTCTCGAGGGCTTTCCACAAGCGGACGGCCCCGTTCTGCAACAGGTCGTCCGTATCTTCCCATCGGGAGACGCCCGGGATGTCGGCCAAAATTTTTCTGGAAAGATGCCGCAACCGCTCCATCGAGGCGTCCAGCAACTGCCGCGACGCTTCCGGATCCCCCGAACCCAGCAAATCCAGCAGCCGCTGAACGATCATTGTGGACGTAGGCCCGGACGGATTGGAGTGCTGTTGGGAGCCAGGTGAATTGGACATTGGCAGGGGGCCCGGTGGGGGAGTGTTTCAATGATTATAGAACCCCCCACACCCGGCCACAATCAAATCCAACCCAACAATTCCACTGATTTTTTTGGCCGAAGTGGCAGTTCATTTGCGATGGTTGGGTTCGATGGGACGGTCAAACGCAATACCGTTCAACCAGGCAGGACGTTTGGATACTTTTACCACCAGGCAGGTAACCCATGGTTTTGAGACAGGCAACCCGACCGCTGAATATCGCAACGACGCTCGGTGACGACGAAATCCAGTTGCTGGGATTTGCCGGCCAGGAAGAGCTTTCCCGCCTGTTCGAATTTCAACTGGAAGTCATTTCATTCAATTCCGCCATCAAAGCCGAACAGATCGTGGGCCAGAACCTCACCTTTTCGACCGATCGGGCGGAAGGTGAACCCCGCTTTTTCAACGGATATGTCAGCCGGTTTCGTGCCGGTAATGAAAACGACACCGGTCACCGCCATTATTTCCTGACCGTCGTCCCCTGGTTCTGGTTCCTGACGCAAACGATCGACTGCCGGATTTTCCAGGAAGTGTCGGTTGTCCAAATTGTGGAAGAAATTTTTCGCGACCATGGTTTTGAAGATTTCGAGTTCAGGCTCACCGGCTGGCATCCGCCGCGGGAATATTGTGTGCAGTATCGCGAATCGGATTTCGACTTCGTCTCGAGGTTGCTGGAAGAGGAAGGGATCTTTTACTTTTTCCGCCACAGAAACGGCAAGCACGAGATGGTTCTCGGCGACAACATCACCGCCTGGGATGACTGTGAGGAATCGCCAGTCGATTTTCCTTCCGAGACGCAACAGTCAGTTCATGTGCGGCCGCACATTACGGCCTGGCAACATGAATGGCAATTCCGCAGCGGTGCCTGGGCCCATACCGATTACAATTTCAAAATGCCGCGACAAGTGTTGTTGGCGAGCGAGCGAACTCTGATGCAGATCCGGAATGCGACTGGATACGAACGCTTCGAGTATCCGGGGTGCTTTCCCGACCGGGAGCTGGGCAAACCACTGGCCAGGGTTCGCATGGAAGAAATCGAATCCGGGCATGACCTGGTTTTTGGTTCGAGTACCTGCCGGACGTTTTTTCCTGGTGCAAGATTTGTCATTGGCAAGCACCGGATTCACGCCGAAGAAAAACAGGCCTACGTTTTGAAAATGGTCGAACACGAGGCCCGCGACGCGAGCTATGCTTCCGGCGACGCGGGGGCGACCTTTTCCTATCGCAACAATTTTCAGTGTTTTCCCGATTCGGTTGCCTTTCGACCGGAACGGTTGACTCCGAAAGCCCTGATGCGAGGCTGCCAGACTGCTGTGGTCACGGGCCCCGAAGGAGAAGAGATTCATACCGACGAATTCGGCCGGGTGAAAGTCAAGTTTCACTGGGATCGCTGGGGACCGTGCGACGACCGGAGTTCCTGCTGGGTTCGCGTTTCACAGCCCCATGCGGGTGCGGGCTGGGGCCACATCGATTTGCCGCGCGTGGGCGAAGAAGTGATTGTGGATTTTCTCGAAGGTGACCCCGATCGGCCAATCATCGTCGGCCGCGTCTACAACGGCTGCAACCGGGTCCCATACCCGCTTCCCGAGAAGAAAACCACCAGCGGCTACAAGTCCAAATCCTACAAGGAAGACGGTCGCAACGAGCTGCTGATCGATGACACGGCGGGCGAAGAGAAAATCAACATCAACGCCCAGAAAGACATGAACACGACAGTCGCCAACGACCAGTCATTGTTCGTCGGCAACAACCGCAACGAGGAAATAACGACGGATGATGGGCTGAAGGTCGGCGGAGACAAAACCACCATGGTCACGGGAGCCTGCTATACATCTTCTGGCGGGGTCATGACACTCGTTTCGGACACCGAAGTTTTCATCGGCTGTGGAGCCTCTTACATCAAGCTCTCCCCCGGCGACATCGAGATCGGCTCCACGATTATCCGGATTCTGGGCGACTCGATGGTCTCTACGGAAGCGATGCTCGTAAAGAGCGCTGCGTCCGGACAAAACGTCATTACGGGTAGCGTGGTCATCATCAACTAGTCGGGAGTGGCAGGAGTATCAAAATGGCCGAAATGCCGAAAATGAAGAAGGTCATTTCCGATGGCCTGAAAGCCGGAATGGCCCGGCCCGCTGCCCGATTGACTGATCTTGCCGGACACGGTGGCATGGTCGCGTTCGGCACACCGATGGTTATCATTGGCGGACAGATTGCAGCCCGGATGGGTGATCCCATTGAATGCAAGGTCCATGGCGCTGGCAATATCACCATGGGGTCGGTGACGGTAATCATTGCTGGCGCCTACGCCGCCCGAATGGGGGATCCGACCGCCTGTTGTGCACCCGGTATGGCAGGCCAGGGAGCGCCGCCAGTTGTCGGCGGTCCCGGCTCGTTCGATGGTCCTTCCCATGAAATGGACGGCTATGACAACGAAAATGGTGCCAAACGGACTGACAAAGTATCAGGCGGCAAAATGAAGAACAAGATCGAGATTTTTGGCGTCGAATTTGAGACGGTCGATGAACTGTTTTCTGGCAAAACGGATTTCAACCACAGCAAAAGCGGATTTGGTGCCGAGGGCGAAGGAGCAGCCCACACGAGAACGACTACTATTCAAACCAAGGACAGCCGCGACCCCAAACTGAAAATTACGGAAAAAGAGGGATCTGGTTCCCTAAAGGCCGAGTCTTTCGGCGGAAAAAAAGACGGAAAGACGGGGTTCGGCATGGGTTTCTCGGCTCAGGTCGCAGCCGGGGAAAAACAGGTTGACATTGACACCGGGGAGAGGACCATTCCCTTTACCGATTGGACGATCAGAACAAACACGACAGGTGGAGCGTCGGCGGGCGTCGGACAAGCTGCCAACGCAGGTGTCTACCATGATGAAGCTGATAACCGTTTTCACATCAATGGAATGCTCGACATCAAGATTTTGGCCGGAGTCAAGGCTGGTTTTGATTTCAGCATCGGAAAAAAGGGTGCTCCCACCAGCGGCAGTCCCGGTGCCGGAGCGGCAGGGCTGGCAGGCACGATCACCAGCGGTTGCATGAATGTCTTGATCGGAGGCTAAGCCCGAATGTTTTCAGAAGTTGTTAACAACACGCAATTCGAACCATCCAGCGAATCACTCGTGAATTGGTGCAATGATTCTCATCCAGATTCGCGGATCAGATTTCAAGTCATGGTTCCGGCGAACCTGGTCGTTTCACAACTCGACCAGCGAACCCCCGGCCCAAGGCTGCCCGGAGTCAACCTCGTCAGTTTTCGTGACAGGCTGAACGACCACGAGTTCGAGGTTCTTGTCCAGGCCTCATGGATCAAACATGAAGTCTCGCTGCGTGACTACTATCAACACTGGGCGAAGTTTGATGGCGAGACATTTCTGGATTCCCGTTTGAAAGACGGCAATCCGGATAAAGTCGACTTGCAGACCAGTCGAACGATTGACGACGGCCAAATCTGGACTACTCGTCGACGTGGCTTCAAAGTGGGAAACGGTCAAGCCGGATTTGTGTTGACCATCAATTGTGCTTGTCCGTTGGAGCAGTACTCGCAACAGGAGGCTGTCATCGAATCTGTTGTAAACAGTTTCCAGCTCCTGACGGAACCGGTTCATCCGTTCGCCGAACCGTTGCGGCTGGTCACACGGCGCGAGCCGGTGGACTTTGCCAGTTACTTGCCGATCTCATGGCAAGAACAACCGCACAATCACGATGCTCCCGGCCCGGCGAGATTTGTGTTTCTGCGTGATTTGCGGGGAGCCACCTCTGGTGTGTTCAGCATGGTCGTTTCGGACAAAGGCAAATTTCCGGCCCGCGAAGATTTTTTGCGAGAAGCCGTTTCGACATGGGAGCCGCTCGGCATCGACCTGAATCAGATCGCGTTCGAGGAATCGGCAAGCCTTGGCAAGGCCCAGACCGTTCGGGGAACACTCGCTGTCCAAACTCGCGATGGATCGACTCCCAAAGCATATGCCCTCGAAATGCTTCTTGCCGATTTCGGCAGCCACTGGTTCAACGCCGAAGTCCTGGGCCCCTCGCCGGAACAGGACTTCGAAGCCTGGGCCATCAACCATCGCGCTCTCGATATTTTCGCCCGTCAATTTCGGCAAGCGTGATACAGCGCGTCTTGAGTTCCAATCAAGTGGCGTTTTTCTAACTGCGTTGTTACCAACCTGTTACCGGGCGCGGGTGAATTCGCCGCTACTATGGAACCAGTCGGCAGGGATCAGCGTCAGTTGGTTTGACGTTGATTGATAG
>JAYVKA010000295.1:0-5899 GCA_043768885.1 Planctomycetota bacterium | reverse complement strand
ATTTATTCGCCAGGCGGCAACAGGGCTGAAACATGCTCACGACAGAAAAATTGTCCATCGCGACGTAAAGCCTTCCAACCTGCTGGCGAACAGCAAAGACGAAATCAAGGTTCTGGATCTTGGCCTGGCGTTGATGCGCGAAGCCACCGAGTCACTGACGATCATGCACAATGACCGCGTGATGGGAACGGCTGATTATCTTTCGCCGGAGCAGGCTATCGACAGTCATGAAGTCGATCATCGTGCTGATATCTATAGCCTTGGATGCACTTTGTATTTTTTGCTGACCGGTCAACCCCCATTCCCCGACGGATCGATTGCCCAGCGGATTGCGATGCACCAGCGGAAGGAGGCACCGCTGGCCAGCGAGATCAACAAGGCGGTTCCCGAATCGGTGGCGCAGTTGTGCTACATCATGATGCGGAAAACGCGGGAAGACCGGATGCAGGGATGTCGGGAACTGATCTCGGAGATCAACCACGTTCGAAATGTTCTCGACGGAGCTATAGAGTCATCAGGACATACTGATCTCGCCCTGGCCGGGATCATGGATTCTGCCAACGTAGTGATCGGCGAGGTGCCTCCGAAAAAGAAGGCCCAGCAAACGCAGACAAGATCGGCGAACTTTGTTACGGCAACTCCAGTTCCGGCGGAGGTACCGGCAACAGTCAACAAAGCCGGAGCGAATGGGAGTTTTGCGAAGCCGACATTCGGAAATTCTGCACCACCGACTTCTGCCCGATCAACTGGTCCTGTGAACAAACCATCGCCCGGCAAAGAACTTCCCGCAAGAAATGGCAAGTCTGTTTCAGCAGCGGTCGCGGAAAAACCACCCAATACCGCCGGAAGATCGAGGGTTCCCGAAATTACGATACCCGACGCGGCAACGGCTTCGGTTGATTCCCCCGCGCCGGCCATTTCCGCTCCACCCCGGGTTCTGGGCAAGCGGAAAAAAGCAAATCAAAAAACGGTTATGGTGGTCGGCACCGTGATTTTCCTGATGTTCGGCACGCTCCTGGCTGTGTTGGTAATCGCCATAAAAATGGTTCAATAGCTGCTCGATTGGGAGCTTTCCAATGAAACCGCCGGCTTTCTGGTTGGGATTTCACCATTTCTGTTCGAATCGGTATCGTGGACGTGTTTTCGCTCATGGTCCGGTTTAGAATCTGCTTATCCCCGTCGCAGAATCAAAAGGAAGAAGCATGAAATCGCGAACGAGAATGTGGCTGGCTTCGATTGGCCTGAGCGGATTATGGATGGCGTTGATGACGGCCGGTGTGGCGCGTGCCCAGGAACAGGAACTGTCGCGGCCGGAATCGAGGTTTGTAAAAATGCTCGAAAGCGAAACGGAAAAATGCACCCGCTATCTCGAAAAAGAAAACCATGACCAGGCGCTGAAATTTTTCGACAAGGCTGCGGGGTTGTTGGATGGAGTCAAGGACGAAAAATTCTCAACCGTCTTGTTCGATGCGTTGAAGCCGCACCTCGATGCATTGACCGCAGCTCGGGCAAAACTGGTTGAAAATGGACTGGAACCGGTGGAACTTCCGCCGATCAGTGAGGGAGCGTCAGGTAAGGGTTTTTCGGCGGTTGCCCCGATCCTTGTTGCGCGTTGCGGCAATTGCCATGTTCGTGGTTCGCGCGGCATGTTCAATATGGCGACATACAAAGCACTTTTGGACAGCGGAAAAGTCATTCCCAAAGACCCGGTGCAAAGCCGCCTGATCCAGATGATGGAAACCGGCGAGATGCCTCCGAACGGAAATCGCGTCCCTGACGAAGAGTTTGAAATCATTCGGGCCTGGGTGGCGGCTGGTGCCCAGCCCGAAGGTGACGAGAATGCGAATATTGCCGGAGCCGATGCCACGCCAGCGAACAACGGTGCTGCACCTGTCGAAACGGTTGCGATGGCGACAGGCAAGGAGACAATCAGTTTCAGCCGCGACATCGCTCCTGTCCTGGGCGAAAAATGTTTGGGTTGCCACGTCGAAGCGGCCCAGCCCCGAGGCGGTTTCAACATGACCATGATTGCGGGACTGTTGCGTGGCGGAGACCGTGGCGGCGCGGTAGTTCCGGGCAAGGGTGCCGAGTCGCTGTTGGTGATGAAGCTGAAAGGGATGGGGGATGGCCAGCGGATGCCGCAGGGCACGAATCCTCTGGACGACAGTACAATTGCGAAGGTCGAAAAATGGATTGACGAAGGGGCGACGTTCGATGGCGACGATGCCGGAACGCCGATGCGACGGTTGTCTGCAATCGCGTTGACCAAGGGGATGGACAGCGACACCCTTGCGAAACAGCGCAAGACGATGGCTCTGGAAAAATGGCAGCTGGTTTTTCCTGGCGACAAACCGGTGATTGTCGAGGAGCAGGATTTTCAGCTGGTATCGTCCCTGGCCGAGCCTGTTCGAAACAAATTGCTCGCCAGGGTTAGGTTGATCGTTGAGTCGATGCGGCAAGAACTGAAACTTGATCCGGACCAGCCGCTGGTTCGTGGCAAGGTGACGATTTTTGGAGTCAGTCGCCAATATGACTTTGGTGAGTTTTCCAGAATGGTTCAGGGACGCGAGGTTGCCAACGGTGCGGCTTCATTGTGGAGCGCGGATGTTGTCGATGCATGGCAGACGATTTTGGTTAGCGACGCAGTCAGCGATGAAAACTCCGAGGCACTGATCGCGCACGACCTGGCGGCAATCTATTTTTCGTCAATCACCAGGAGCGTTCCCCGCTGGTTTGGCGATGCGATGGGTCACGTGATGGCAGCGCGGTTGTTGCCAAAGAGCGGTGCGATCGAAAACGCCAAACGTGCCGCTGCCGACGTCAGTAACAAACTCAAAGAGTTGTCCGAAATTCGAAATCCGGGCACCAGCGAATTCACGGCCAGCCTGGGGGGATACTTTATTTTTGGCCAAATGATCAATACGCCGGCTGTACTGGCGAGATTGCAAAAGGGAATGACTGAATCCGATAATTTCGAGGCCGGCATACAGGCAGCTTTTGGTGCGACCATCGAGCAGATACTTCCCGACAAGAAAAAACAGAACGGCAATGGCAGAAGCCCATAGTACATGTTTTCAGGCGCATCGTTTTGCGGCGGCGTGGTCAGAGTCTGATGGAACGCAAAGTTGATTTCCGGTTCAGTGCCCAATTGGGCTTTGAATCATGGACTAACCATTGTTGAGGAGACGGAATCATGAAGCCCCCATCACGGCGGAATTTTTTGTTGGCCTCTTCAGGTGCTGCGGCCGGTTCGATGTTGATCTCCGGATTGTTGGAGGGGCAAGAGAGCGAGGATTATTTCGCCAAAAGCGGGCTTGTCACGGGAGTGCCGAAACCGCTGCGGCATGAATCAATTCCCGGCTTTTTGAGTGCTGCACAAATTGCCCCGCATTTTAACGCCCATTATGGTGGCGCGCTCAAAGGCTACACGGCGATCGACGAGAAGCTGGAGGCAAGCATCAAATCGGATACGGCCATCGATGCCAACGCGTACCTTGCGATGCAACATGCCAAGTCCAGCAAAGGCAACAGCGTGATTTTGCACGAGTTGTATTTTGACGGGCTGGCTACCAAAGTCGTTGATCCAGGAGAAGACGTTCGGACTGCGATTGAAAAACGGTTCGGGTCAATCGACAAATGGGCCAATGATTTTCAGGCCAGTGCCAAAGCAGCTGCCGGTTGGGCGATGCTGGTCCGTCACCCGGTGAATGGACGACTCTACAACCTGGTCAGCGATGAACACGCAATGGGTGTGATGTGGATGGCCGTTCCGATCATCGTGATCGACACATACGAACATGCTTTTTACATCGATTACCAAAACCGGAAAACGGAATACGTCGAAAAATTCATGGGCTTTATCGATTGGGACGAAGCCAACCGCAGGTTTCGCAATGCATGATTCCACAGGGTTGATTGTTTGCGGATTGTCGCTGGCCAAAAAAAATGGAAGTTGTCAACATGGGAATTGCCAATCGTGGAATGGGGAATGTCCGGGTCACTGTGTTCCTGGTTGGTCTATTGGTGGCTGGTATTTCGACTGGCCAAACAACAACGCCGGCCAGAAGAATGCCCTCCGTATCTTCGCAAGGGGCCGAACCGGCAACGGCAATCGTTTCAACTTTTGACCTGGATGGCAACCAGCGACTGGAGTATTCCGAGCGAACGGCGGCAAGAAAATTACTGGACTCTTTGCGTGCTCCTTCCCAACCGGCGAAAACCAGTCGAAATATTCTGCCAGGTAGTCCCGGACCAAAGTTGCTTCCGAATGATGTTGTTTCAATTACCGAAAATGTTCCCCTGTACGATTTGGCGACAGTGCGAACGCTGTTTCTGATATTCGAACATGACGACTGGGAGCAGGAGCTGGCCGATTTCTGGCACACCGATGTTTTGATCGATGGAAGTCTGGAAATGGATGGCAAAAGCTATGCGGATGTCGGCATCAGTTTTCGCGGAAACAATTCCTTTTCGTCAGTACCAAAGGGTTCCAAGCGGTCTTTGTCAATCAAGCTCGATTTCGTCAACGACCAGAACCTGCTGGGTTATCGCGAACTGAAACTCCTGAATGCCAATCAAGACCCGACTTTTCTCCGGACGTTTCTGTACTTGCACGTCGCGCAGGATTACTTGCCGGCGCTAAATCAAATTTTGTCCAGTTGGTTATCAACGGCGAAAGCTGGGGCATCTATGTCAACCAGCAGTCGTTTGGCAGCGAGTTTATGCGGGATGAATTTGGAACGGAAAAAGGAACCCGCTGGAAATCACCGAACAATTCGGATGGCGGCGGTTTTTCGTATTTGGGCGAGGATATCGACGCCTATCGGAGATGGTACGAGATGAAAGGTCCGGACAATCCGCAGGCGTGGAATGCGTTGGTTCACGTTTGCAAGGTGTTAAACGAAACGCCGCCGAACAAACTGGAAGAAGCACTGGAGCCCGTTTTCGACGTTGATGGAGCCCTTCGTTTTTTGGCGCTCGATATGGCGCTGGTCAACAACGATGGATACTGGAACGACGGAAGCGATTTCAACATCTACCGGGACGACAAGACTGGTCGAATTCATCTTACACCCCACGACGCCAACGAAGGCTTTCGGGCTGGTGGGCGATCAGGGCCGACGGGCCCAGATCCACTTTCGGTCCTGGACGACCCGGACAAAGTGCTCCGAAGCAAACTGCTGGCCGTTCCGGAGTTGCGCCAGCGATACCTGGCTTACGTGCTTGAAATCGCGGAAAAATGGCTGGACTGGGATCGGCTGGGTCCGCTGATTGAAACACAACAGAAACTGATCGCCGAATTGGTCTCAAGCGATACCCGAAAACATGACACAACCGAAGCATTTATGACGGGCGTTTACGGAGATGGCACAACGGCTCCGCCTCCGACGGCCATCAAAGGGTTCGCCGACCAGCGACGGGCGTATTTGCTCTGTCATCCTGAAGTCATCAAGGCGCGCTTGTCGGTCGGAAAGTAGCTTTTTGTCATGGCGATTTCGTTTTTTGCAAATTCTTACGTGGCAATGATTGCGATGATCATGGCCATTTTTTTTTGTGTTCCATCGATTTGTGCCGCGAGTCCGAAAATATTGCAGTCGGTTGAAGCCGCACCTGGTCAGGGGACGGATCGTATCGTTCGCGAACGTCAGCTTGTGATCGGATTCGACAAGAATGGCGACGGTTGGCTGAATTCGGAGGAGCGACTTGCGGCAAGAGGATATCTGGAATCGCATATCGGCATCCAGCAACCACAGCGTTTTGGCAAATTTGCCTCAGCGTCACCGGGTGTGAAAATATCACCTGAAGAGATCGAACCGGTTCACGATCCCGATTTATTTGCCCCGGGATCATTTCGCACATTTTTTTTGGATTTCGCTGAAGCGGACTGGGAGCAACAACT
>JAYVKA010000294.1:0-13785 GCA_043768885.1 Planctomycetota bacterium | reverse complement strand
TTTGACGGTCTTGCGCTGCTTTTTGGCCATCGTGGCACTCCAAAGGTTCGGCTTCCAAGCCTACAATCTTAGAGGTTCGCGCGCCCGTCAACCGTGGGCTACCTCAGGTAGCCATTTCTCAGAGATCCAATGACTCTACTGCGGCGAATGACACAAACAAATTGAAGTTCAAAAAATGTTTCGATTGCGACAACTGTGATCGCCAACATCAGCTTCCTTGGATTAAAACGACACGACTGGCCGGAGCTCGATGCCGCGCCGGTTGATTGAGCATGGTCTCCGACCGGACATATGCAGGAGCCTGGTTCGACCGGGTCCACCGATACGACCCGGACTTCGCCCGCGTGACGCAACGTGCCAGGTGGCGTTTCCCGGTTCTTCGGATTCGCTACGCCGCAGGCCAAACAGCTGCTTCACTTTTCCGCATGCGGGGCATCTGATGATCAGGGAATTCGGCATGACTGGATGATAGTTGGGGCGGATGGTCTTGAAAACCGGCGTAAACTGAACCTTTTTTGGGGTACTTCGACATCATTTCAACTCTCGCTTATTTCGCCCATGACGATTAAAATTCAGGCTCATTCGGACGAGACAATTTTTCAGATTTTACGAGGTGAAAATGAAGTATTGTGTGTGGTTGGCATTTGGCCTGATGCTCCTTGTGGGGCCGGTGGCTGGTGCCCAGGAAGAGGAAAGCGAAAAGGCAGCCGAAAAAGTCGCTGCCGCTGATGAGACTCCATTTCAGATTCTGCAAAAAGAATTTGAAGCAGTTGAAACAAGCTTTGGCGAACAGCGGAACGGGCTGTTCAAGGAATATCAGGCTGCCAAGGATGACGATGCCCGTGAGGCCATCATCGAAAAACTGAAACCGCTCGAAGAAGAGACCAATGCCAAAAAGGATGAAATTGGCAACAAGGTCAAGGAAATGATCGAGTCCTCCACGTCCGAGGATGAGTCATTCGAAATGACCAGCTGGATTTTGAAAAACGTTCAGTCGGAAGAAATGCAGGCCTATGCGGTCGATCAAATCGTAACCCGCCATGTAAAGAGTGAGAAAATTCTTGATTTGATTCCCGCTCTTGGCCAGTCGATGCCATCTGAATCCAGCCGAATGGCTCTGGAGAAGATTGCAGCAGATGGTGCCAACGATGAAATCAAAGGCAATGCCGCGATTTCCCTGGCCGTGATGCTTTCCGAAGGCCGCGACATGGCCAAGGAGTATTTGGGCATGGGCGAAGAAGTGCTGGAAGGCATGCCGGAACCAATGCTGAAATTCATGAAGAGTTCGGCTGAGTTAACCGACGAACAAATCGAGGAGATGTTCAAGAGTGCCTCGGAAAAATTCGGCGAAGTCAAGTTCCGAAAATCAACGATTGCAGTCTTCGTTGAGCAACGCCTGAAGGCGATTGAAATGCAGAAGAACCTGCAAGTTGGCAAGATTGCGCCCGATATCGCAGGGCCGGACATCGACGGTGTTGACTTCAAACTGTCGGACTATCGCGGCAAAGTCGTGATGCTCGATTTCTGGGGTGACTGGTGAGGCCCTTGCCGGGCAATGTACCCTCACGAGCGGTCGCTTGTGAAACAATTGGCAGACAAACCATTCGTAATCATCGGTGTGAACAGTGACGAGAATCTGGAAGCACTGCGGGAAACCGTCAAAGAGAAAAACCTGACCTGGAGAAGTTTCCAGAACGACAAAGGCGTCGATGGCGTCATTGCCGACAACTGGGCCATCAAAGGCTGGCCGACCATGTTCATACTGGATGAAAAGGGAACGATTCGCTGGACAGGACACGGCGGTGATATCGACAAAGTTATCACGGAACTGTTGGGCGAGATGGGACATGAAGTCAACATCGTTCACGAAGAAGAAGAAGGTGACGAGGGTCACGACGACGACGCTGACGCGGAAAAATCAGGCGACGATTCCAAAGGCGACGATTCCAAAGGCGACGGCGGCAAAGGTGACGATGCCAAAGGCGACGACGGGAAAAAGGACGGCGACGGAGGCCGTTAGTCATGCCGCATCGGTTTGATTGCATACCCAAACACCCGCGCCCTTTTCGGCGCGGGTGTTTATTTGTTGGGCCAGGCAGCGGGATAGTAGAACAATTGTCCCCAATTGTTCATGTTTTCATGATCGCAAAAACGTCCAACACGGTGAACAATTGAGACAATTGTTCTACTATTCGAAACACATTTCGTGAAAGATGTTCGCAATTGGTTCGTTGTTGGTTTTGAGACCCTGTTTTTCGGCCAATCTGTTTGGGAAGCTATTGGGCATGCACATTCTTCAGCGCAAACCGTTGTTTTCTGTATTGTCTGGTCTTGTGATTTTCGCCAGCTGTTTGTTGGTGCCTCATCGTTCCGAAGGGCAGTCTCTTCAGAAACCGCCCATTGACATCGCAACAGCCAAAAGCCATTTCGCGGAGGCCGCAACGCTTTTTGAGGAGGACGGTGGGGCTTTGTGGGGCACGTCATTGGCCGGTCCGATCATTTTTGTCGATCGGGACACGCACATTGCGATCGCAAACCAGGCCGATTCGCAAAATACTCTCTTGCCGGTCGATGGAGTCTTTTCTGGACGACTTTTATCGAATGTCATGATCGCCAACACTGCCATCGACTGGAACGAGACCAAATGGACGATGTTGGTTTGGCCGCTTCCAGAAAATGCCGACGAACGCCGGGTGTTGCTGGCCCATGAAGCGTGGCACCGAATTCAGGAAGCTCTCGGATTTCCAATGTCCGGCGCGGCGAACGCCCACTTGAATTCACTCAACGGACGATACCTGTTGCAACTGGAATGGAGGGCACTTGGTGTGGCACTCCAATCCAAAGGCGATCAGCGGATGGAAGCCATTTCGGATGCTCTGCATTTTCGGTTTCGCCGCCAGCAGTTGGTGCCCGGCTGTGAGACGGAAGAGCAGGGGATGGAATTGAATGAAGGGCTGGCGGAATACACAGGCGTTCGATTGGCCCTTGCTCCTGCAGAACGTATTTCTCGCACCGTTGTCCAATTAAAAAATCGTCCAGGTGATTTCAAGACCTTTGTTCGGTCATTCGCCTATCTTTCCGGGCCAGCGTATGGATTGTTGCTGGATGAACTCGATCCGGACTGGCTCAAGAATGTATCGGCGAAATCCGACTTGGCGAAACTGCTGCAAGAGGGGGCTCAGATTGAGGTCGAAACTGACCTGGAAACGGCAGTCACAGAAAGGGCTCCAAAGTTCAACGGACAAGCCCTTTGGACGGCCGAGAAAAAACGGGACGACGAAAGGCTCGCCCAAATCTCTTCACTGACGAACAAGTACACGGCCGGGCCACGACTGATTATTCCACTCGAAAAAATGAACATGTTTTTCGACCCAACCGAATTGATTCCGCTCGGGAATTCAGGGACGTTCTACCCGACGCTTACGATCACGGATCGTTGGGGAGTCCTCACCGCGACTGGTGGCGCCCTGATTTCCAGCGACTTTCGTGAGGTCAGTGTCAGTGTTCCTGCCGAGTACGCGAACGCCCTGAAAACCACTGACTGGGAACTTGAGTTGAACAAGGGTTGGTCGATACGGGCAGCTGCCGAACATGTATTCAGAATAGGCATCGACTGACTCTCCGGGGCTGTGAGTTTGCTCGCCAGCGTTGCGCAAGTGTCGTGGTTTGCCCGGCAAATGTATCGCGAAGAGGCGCTTTGTTCGCGGAGCGAACAACGACCATGAAAAACCCGCCTGATTCGCGCTGGAACTATCGCGGAGCTAGAATCGTCACGGAGTGGGACGGCGTAGCTCTCCTGGAGACCTTGTTTGATCCAAGCTAAGCTCCGGTTGACGAGGGGCGAAAAAAATTGACGCTTTGTCGCTTCAATGCTTGTTGCACTCTTGGAAAGTATCTCCGCCCCGATTTGAAATTGCAGCGGCAGGTTTCAATACCATCAACGAGTCCATGTTGAACATTACCCAGCTGTTTGAACGAATTCGATCAGATGATTCCGGGGCCGTCCAGGAGTTGTTCGATGTCACGTACAAGGAACTGCGAGGAATGGCCGCGGCACAGATGGCACGTGAACAACCAGGAATCACGTTGCAAACCACCGCGCTGGTGCATGAAGCCTATCTGCGTTTGGCCGGAGAAGCGGTCCCTTTGAATTTCGAAAATCGGCGGCATTTTTTTGCGGCTGCTTCTGAAGCGATGCGCCGGATCCTGATTGAAGGTGCCCGTCAACGGAAATCACTGCGACGAGGCAGGGATTTTATACAGTGTGACCTGGAGTCTGATCTCATTTCGGCAAACAACGCTGAGCCGGGAGAATTGCTGGCGATTCATGAAATACTCGACAAAATGACCAGCCTCTACCCACGCCACGCTGAGGTCGTGAAATTACGTTACTTCGTCGGTTGCACTTTTCAGGAAATCGGGGAGATTCAGGGCCGATCAGGAGATTCGGCCCGCGATGACTGGGTCTTCGCACGGGCCTGGCTGAAACGCGAATGGAAAAAAGGTGACCAGCCAAATGCCGGATGACTGGCCAAAAAAAGTCTGCAAAAAAAACTGATTTTGTTCCCGTATTTTTCCCGGCCCCATCGCATGGACATGAGAAGGAACACTTGCATCAAGTGCCCAAGACCGCCTTATTCGGGCTTTTTCAGGGAACATGGCCATGAACGAAACTGAACTTTTCCGAGCCGCTCTCAAACTGTCGTCGTCAGAACGATCCGATTTTCTGGCAAAGGAATGTCCTGACAAACCCGAATTGCGCTCGCTGGTTGAATCCCTGTTGCAGGCACACTTCGAATCCGGTGGCCTTTTGGTTGAACAGACAACCTCCAGTGACTCAGTTTCGCAAGCAGGTTCGACGTCGGAATTGCGTGCTGGCGTCGTTGTAGCCGGGCGTTACAGGTTAATCGAATTGATCGGCGAAGGTGGGATGGGGAGCGTCTGGCTGGCCGAACAATTGGAGCCGGTTCGCCGCAAGGTCGCGATGAAGGTGATTAAGGCCGGGATGGGTTCCAAATCGGTACTTGCGCGATTTGATTCCGAGCGTCAGGCGCTGGCCCTGATGGATCATCCGAATATCGCAAAAATCTTTGACGGCGGCGTTACGCAATTCGGCCAGCCGTTTTTTGTGATGGAATATGTGAAGGGGATTCCGCTGACCGAATATTGCGACCAGGCCAAATTGTCATTACGGGAAAGGCTAAAACTTTTCATTCCAGTTTGCAACGCGATTCAGCATGCCCATCAGAAAGGGATCCTTCACCGCGACATCAAACCGTCGAACATCCTTGCCTGTTTGTACGATGGCCAGCCAGTTCCCAAAGTGATTGACTTTGGTTTGGCCAAAGCCTTGCATCAACCACTTTCCGAACAACTGCATTTGACCGTTCACGGAATCATGATGGGAACGCCGCTGTACATGAGCCCCGAGCAGGCCGAGCAGAACAACCTGGACGTCGACACGCGGTCGGACATTTACTCGTTGGGAGTATTGCTGTACGAACTGTTGACAGGTACTACGCCGATGGAAAAGCAAGAGATGCAAACGGCTGCGATGCACGAAGTCGTCCGGTGGATTCGCGAGGTCCAGCCGCCCAAGCCAAGCACCCGTGTCAGTGACAGCGTTCAGCTGCCCAATATCGCGGCCCAACGAAGCATCGATCCGGCGTCACTGCAACGTTCGATTCGAGGCGATCTCGACTGGATTGTCATGAAGGCTCTGGAAAAGGAAAGGACTCGCAGATACGACTCGGCCACTTCGTTTGGCCGGGACCTCGAACGGTTTCTGGACAACGAAATGGTCGAGGCCTGCCCGCCAAGTATGGCATATCGGTTCCGGAAATTTGCCTCGAATCATCGGGCGGGGATTGCCGCATCGATCGCTTTTTTGATGTTGTTGTTGGCCGGAACCATTTTCAGTACGGCCCAGTATATTCGGGCAAAAAAATCTGAGGCAAAAGCAGTCAGGTCACTGCATGACGTCGAATCTGCGCGATTGGCTGCCCAATCGTCACAGGCAACTGCGGTCAAGCAACTTCACACGACGCAGGACATCCTTCAGTTCTTTGAACGGGACTTGTTGGCGCTCGCGGCGCCGACTGCTGGACTAAGTCACGGTGCTGCTGCCGATCCGAATATCCTGTTGCGAACAGCGATCGATCAGGCGGCGGCGCAAATGAACGATCGCTTTGCTGACAATCCGGGTGCGGAATGTCAGGTTCGCATTGCACTGGGGGAAGCCTACCGTGGGTTGGGGCTGCTTCCGGCTGCGGAAGCTCAACTGCAGCGAGCCTGGATTCTGGTGCAGGAACAACCGGAACTTGATCCCGAAACCTTCGCGCGGCTGGTCGTGTCGCTGGCCATTGCGCAAATGTCGCAAGGCAAATTCGGCGATGCTCGGTCGATCGTCAATCAATCGCTGACAGATTCCCGACATGTCCTCTCCGGTGAAGGCCGAGAAGCAGTCCAGGGGATCGCAGACATACTCGCGCAATTCCCCAAACCCGGCTCCAAATCTGACGCAAACATCTCGTCGGCAGACATGATGAATCAAATTATGAACGCCCAGACGGATCCGAAAAACCAGGAGATTTTGCGCAATTCGTTCGGGTTAATGTCCAGGTTTTTCGATCAAGCGAACTCGGACGACCCCAAGGATGTGAGCGTCGCTGAAAAGGAGTTGGTGGATCAGCTTGCCTCGATTGACGATTCGGGAATGGCAGAATTGATCAAGGGTATGCTTGCGATTTCCGAAGGAAAACTGGATGTTGCACGGGAGCAAGTCGAGCGAAGTTATGCAACCATTGAGACCCGGTATGGCCCGGACCACCCCAACATGGGAATGGCGGCGTTTGTCAAAGGCGCGCTCGCTTTGCATCAGGACCGGAACGAAGAAGCGGAAAAACTGTTGCGAGACGCGATTCGAATCCAGCATCTAACCGAAACGCCACTTGTCGAATTGCCGTTGTGCCACACGTTGCTTGGCCGCGCTTTGACAAGACAGAAACGGTTTGCCGAAGCTGAAACGGCGTTGTTCGAAGCGTTCGGCCGCCGCACGCCACCGCCGGAAAACTCGTTGCCAAAATTCACGAACGAAGATCCGATGGAAACCCTGTCTGACCCGCTTTCTGCCATCGTCGATTTGTATACTGCCATGGGAAACACCGAACTGGCAGCCCAATGGAAAGCAGCTCGAAAAAACTGACCTTTCGAAACAAACCAGTCACCCGTACTGACCGGTTTTTGCAAAAGTTGGCGGCAATTGCCCTGTAGCGCGGAAGGTTGATTGAGATCGGCCTGGAATGCCTTATGATCATGGGCTGGTAGGTGGAGGGAGTGGCATCTTGGGCAGGTTTTTGGTTTGGCCAACTGTTTTTCGGCAAGTACGGAAACTTTTGATGCATGCGGGTTCTTTCGCAGATTCAAACCAGGTCATGATTCGACAAAAGGAAAACGACGATGAAGGCGATTTTGAATTCTTTGGCGGCGTTGACATGCTTGATGCTGTTGGATGCCGGTACTGTTTCGGCGCAAGACTGGACTCAATGGCGGGGGGACAATCGGGATGGCGTTGCAAGCGGATTTGAGTCCCCCCAGGAGTGGCCGAAGGAACTGGTCAAGAAATGGTCTGTGGATGTTGGCAACGGCGTTGCGTCACCTTCCCTGCTGGGTGACAAGCTTTACGTTATGGCCTTGCAGGATGGCGACGAAATTATTCGCTGCCTGAATGCCGAAACGGGCAAGGAAATCTGGAAAGACCAATATGCTGCCCGCGCTGCATCCGGCCCGGCCTCGGGTTTTGCTGGCACCAGATCGTCGCCGGCAATTGGCGAAGGCTGCGTTGCAACACTGGGGGTCGATGGAATGGTCTCCTGCTGGAATGCCGAATCGGGAAAACTGATTTGGCAAAACAAAGACAATGTCGGAAATGTTCCACGTTTTTCAACGTCGAGTTCACCACTGATCGCAGAAGGATTGTGTGTCGTCCAGTTCGGTGATGACGACTCGGGTGGAATTGTTGCTTACGATCTGAAATCGGGCAAGGAAAAATGGAAATGGAACCAGGACGGATCGTCCTACGGTTCACCCGTATTGATGACGGTCGGGGATCACAAAGTCGTGCTCGCTCCGGCTGCCAAACAAATGGTGGCTGTGTCATTGGCTGATGGCAAGAGTCTCTGGTCAATGGAATATGTCCAGGGCCGTTACAACGCTGCGACACCAGTGGTCGATGGACAGACCGTCTATATCGCCGGACCGAATCGCGGTATTACGGCAATGAAATTCTCTGCCGACGGTGACAAGATTTCGAGCAAGGAAGTTTGGCGAAACGAAGACGCGGAATCCACCGTGATGTACAACTCGCCGGTCATGGTCAACGGAGCGTTGTTTGGTTTGTCCAATACCAACCAGCTGTTCTGCGTCCAGACTGATAACGGGAAAATGGCCTGGAACCAGGCGATGAGTCCCGGCGATGAGACGGCTCCCCAGCCGCCAAGTCGCGGTGCAGCTGGTGGAAACCCACCTGGTGATGCAGCTGGTCGTGGTGATCGCGGCGGCAATCAACAGGAAGGTGCCGCTGGTGGTCAACGTGGAGGCGGACAACGGGGCGGTGGTGGAGGACGTGGCGGACGAGGTGGTGGTGGAGGTCGCGGCGGCTATGGATCGATCGTTTCAGCAGGATCGGTTTTGATGGGCTTAACCCCGGGTTCCGAATTGGTTGTGTACCAGCCTAACGGCGAGGAATTCAAGGAACTTGCCCGCTACAAGGTCGCCGAAACTCCAACGTACGCATACCCGATTCCGGTCGGCAATCGAATCTACGTGAAAGACCAGGCTTCGCTGACGATGTGGAGTTTGAAATAGAGCGGCGATTTTTGGCTTTTTTTCGATTGGATTATTCTCGCGAAGCCCGGTTTGCCTGACGTTTCATGTGTTTCAATCCGGGTTCGCCCAGTCGGTGATTGGTTGCAAACCAAAATCGAGTCGGGACGAACCCGGAAACTGTTTGGTATGTCTCTTGGACGGGCGACACGAAACAGAATTCTGATATATTACTGGCCCATCATAGGTGAAATTGGAGATGACAATTGCCCCCGTAGCTCAACTGGCAGAGCAACTGACTCTTAATCAGTAGGTTCTTGGTTCGAATCCAAGCGGGGGCACTGAATTGATTTCGTGACCCAATTCAAACACCTTGCCGATCCCCCTGGGATTTTGGGGTCAAGTATAATCCCCTTTCGATTTCTACTTATTGGATGACGATTTTTGTCTGGTGAAGTTCTCCATCGCGGAAATACACTATTTCTACTTCATCGCCGGGAGATTTCTGTTGGAGTCCGTAGGCGAGCAATTCGCTTTCGCTTTGAAAGTCGTCCCGGCCGTCAAACTTCAGAATGACGTCGCCTTTTTCCAGCCCGGCCTTTTTGGCCCTCGCGTGCTCGCCGTACTGGCCGACGTGCTCGGCAACCAATGACATTTTTCCTGGTGCAACCCCGACCTTTGTACGTTCGACTTCTGGAACTGGTTTAAGGACCATTCCGCCGGTCGCCATCCGGCGAAGATCCCAGGAAGTCGGTCGCCAGGAAATGTCGCCGGTTTTTCGCCAACCATCCGTCAAACGCATTTCCAGTTCGACACGTTTGCCGTCCCGATTGACCACAACTGCAACCGAATCATCGTTTTGAATTTGGTCCACGGCCCAGCGAAAATCCGCTTCGGATGCGATTTGCTGGTGATTGAACATTTCGATCTCGTCTCCATTGGCGAAGCCGGCAAGTTTCGCCGGAGAACTCTTCAGAACTTCAACCGTGGAACGCGCCTGTTTGTCGAATTTCAATCCGAGCGTTTCCGGCAAGGGATACGGGAACATAATTGAATCTGGCAAAGGCACATTTTGTTGCCGAAGAACAGACCGTTGAGCATCACGAATCTGGTGGCAATGAATGCAAGTACTGGCAACTCTCCCTTCGTAATCCAGATCCGGTTTGAATTCACTCAGCGCAGGATAGCCTTCGGGAGTCGACTGTTTGCCAGGGACCGGTTGCTTGCCTTTCAGTGAAGGCAAATTGTCCGGGTAGTCATGATGCAGCATCAAAACGCTTTGCATGGTGGCCGCGAGGCCTTCCAGGGCAACGTCTTTATCCGCATCGCGCTGGCTGCGAGTTCCGTAACGGGCGTACAAAGTCCGATCGGCGTTGAAGAAAAAGACCGCGAATGTAAGATCGTGATCGAACTGAAACAATGACAAGTCCAGACCGTTGCACTTCACCAGCCGAACACTGACGAATTCGCGGGAAAGATCCGCGATCAATGGGTCCCGACGAACAACCTGCTCGTCAAATGCCTTGCAAGCCTCTCATGGGATGCAGCGCAGGACAGCCATCACCGGCTTGCCCTCACGCTTGGCGTCAGCGAAAGCCGATTCCAGATCGTCGTAATGCCAGGTCTCGTCGTCCAATATCGTTTCGCGATCGGACCGTACTTTCTCATCGCGCGATTGGGCGAAACTGGTTTGTTCCAGTATCGCCATTGAAAATAACGGGCCAATCATCAGGCATAGAACAAGCGATCTCATTTGGTTGCTCCAGACTTGGCAGTTCGATCCGGTCGCCAATTCGATTTTGAACGGCTGAATCGTGATTCGGATGTTGGCATCATAACCTGAGCTGGTAAGTCATTTCAAACCAGGCAGACGGTAGTTTTCACGGCGCCACGATCGCGGACCGAATTCAAAGGCGCGAATGGCGCCCCAATCAGCCCGGATCAACCAATAGCACTGGTCACAAGCCGGATCGTTCCCGTTTCGCCTGTACTTGATTGTCAAAGTCACCCATCACATGATCAGTGCAGCGCGGGTTTTGCAGTCAGCCTCTGGAAGTTCAACCAATGAATACGCCCATTGGAAACAGTCTCGTTCTGTTTTTCGTTGCGATTCACACGACGTGCGTTATCGGGCAGGAAACCGACCGGCCCCGGCTTCACGATTTGGGAATCCGAATTGGCAAGCTCGATCCCGGACCGCTCAATTCCATTTCTGATGTTGCGGGTGTTCGGGTCGGGCATGCCACCATCGTCGAGGGAGATGATGTTCGTACGGGCGTTACTGCAATTGTTCCGCATGCGGGCAACCTGTTTCATCAGAAAGTCCGTGCCGGTGTCTTTGTTGCCAATGCCTTTGGAAAAGCCGCCGGGCTTTTCCAGGTCAAGGAATTGGGAACGATCGAAACACCGATCATCTTGACCAACACACTGAATGTTGGCACTGCGATACAGGCAGTAACCAAATGGACCATGGACCAACCCGGCAACGAATCCGTACGATCTGTCAATTCAGTTGTGGGCGAAACCAACGACGGATTCCTCAACGATATTCGGGGTCAACATGTCACGGAACAACCTGTTTGGGAGGCGATCGAAAACGCCAGGCGTGGAGCGGTCGATGAAGGCTCAGTTGGAGCCGGAACGGGAACGATGGCGCTTGGTTTCAAGGGTGGCATCGGCACTGCATCCCGAAAACTGAATGCAGAGCAGGGGGGATACACGGTTGGAGCGCTGGTACAAACCAACTTCGGTGGAAGCCTTCTGATCTCTGGAGTGCCCGTCGGCGAACGGATCAGGGAACTTTCCGCAAACAAGCAATCTTTCGCCCCGGTCAATCCAACCGAAGAGTTTGGCTCGATCATGATCATTCTGGCAACCGATGCACCCTTGTCGGACCGCAACCTGAACCGGCTTGCGTTTCGCGCCGTAGGTGGACTGGCCCGAACTGGTGCCAGCTTGAGCAATGGTTCGGGTGATTTCGTAATTGCCTTTTCAACTGCCAATCTCGTGGAAGATACTCCGAAAGTCGCCGTCGGGCAAACAACCGAGCTGCACAACAATTTCATGAGCCTTTTATTTCAGGCCGCGATGGAGTCCGTCGAAGAAGCGATTCTGAACTCGTTATTGAAAGCAACAACCGTTAAGGGATTCGAAGACCACACGGGTCGTGCAATTCCCGTCGATCAACTGTTGAAAGTGATAGAGCAGGTGCAACCTGGGCTGATTGACAACTAGCCTGCTTTTTTGGCCGGACAAAACGAGTAGATTGAACTTCTGTCGAAGTCAGCCTACGGCGTCCTGTCCAGGGAGAATACAGTGATTTCATTTTTTTCGTGCGGGAAACTGCTCGCGGTGTTGATGATTTTCGCCGTTGTTTGCGGGACCTCGATTTGCCTCCTGGCCCAATCCCCATCTTCCGAAGAACTCCCTCCGCACCATCAATTGATACAAAAGGCAGCGGCAAAACTGGTTGAAATCCAGGAAGCAGATGGTGCCTGGCCCTACGAAGGCGTTTATCGCGTGTCGCGGCAGATTCCGGTTGGTTATCGGATCGGAGGAACTGCAATTGTCTGTCATGCATTGCTGGATTCGAAGCTGGATGACCGGACTGCAGCCGACGCGGCGATTCAGCGCGGCGTGGACTTGATCCTGAAAGAACTCGATCATCCGCTGATGGTCGCCAGCCAGGAAGACACTTACGATGTTCGCGTATGGGGCCACATCTATGCCCTGGATTTGTTTTGCCGGTTGAAGGATTCCAAACTCGTTGCGGTACCTGCCGAGTCAATCAGCGGCTGGATTGAGAAACTGATCTCGACGTTGAAAGACGAAGAGTTGGAAGGTGGCGGGTGGAACTACGCCTCACGTGGCAGACATGCCTGTTTCGTAACGGCTCCCGCATTGCAGGCCCTATTGCTGGCGAAATCGATTGGCCAGAACGTCCCCAACGAATTGCTGGAACGGGGAGCCAGGGTCCTGCTGGCCAGCCGATCGGAAAACGGCGCGTTTCATTACAGTGGAACCAGCGAATCCAATCGCCGCGAGGCCCAGGTGCCTGGAGCGATTGCGCGCAACGCGATTTGTGAAGCGACGCTTTGGCAATTGGGGCAGGGCGATCCGAATCGACTGCAGGCCGCGATTGAGGATTTTCATGCTTTCTGGGACGAGCTTGAAAAACGCCGCAAGAAAACCGGGACGCATGAGCCGCCCTACAATGTGGCTCCTTACTATTTCTATTACGGGCATCGTTATCTCGCCCAGTCAATCGAACTGCTCCCGGCGGAAAAACAGGTTGCAGCATACGAGAAGTTAGAGACGGTTTTGCTCAAAACAATGGACGAGGATCACACCTGGAACGATCGCGTTTTTGACCGCTCTCGGGCCTTTGGAACTGCGATGAGCCTGTTGGCATTGAATCGCCAACGCAGCCCACTTCCCAAAGCAGTCGATACGAAAACGAAATAGGCAATCCGGACCTGCGGAATCGAGGGTCCCTGCTGAATCTATTTTTTGATCGCCGGCAAAATCCGGTTGCGAACAGCGGCTTCCGCGGACATCTCTGGCTGGTCGTGGATATTCCTGGCATTGAAGACCACGACCAGATCGTATTCCGGCACGATGATCGGAAACCGGCCACGATTCACCTGGCCACGATTGGGCCACGACTTCCGATCGGAGCAGAAAACCCCACGCCAGCAAAATCGATGAAAAAAGCAAGATTCGAAGAAACCGCGATCCACGCATGACAATCCTGACCTGGGCATTTAACAAAAATTGCAATCTGCCATTTCCCATTCCAAACAGTATCAGTTCGATGCGGGAACGACACCGGATTTTGGGAGTGCAAGCGAACCCGCTTCGGCCTTCAGAATGCGGTTGTACGACTCGATATTTTTCGCGTCACCCAGTCGCTTCAGGTTTTCCGTCAAAATCACGTTTTCCGTAACCCGCACGAATCGCTCG
>JAYVKA010000293.1:0-3546 GCA_043768885.1 Planctomycetota bacterium | reverse complement strand
ATGAACGATCTGCAAAAACGGGGTGCACTGGAAATCGATCCGTATGTCAGCCTGCCCGACCAATTGGCACTGGTTGAAAACCTGCTGATTTCCGCTGGCCGTCCGGCTCCGGTCATTCCCTGTCAGGGATCGTCGGGAATTCTTTCTTTCGAGTTGATGAGGGCCGACGCGACGCGAAATTTCACCAACCCGCAAACCAGCGGAATCACGCTGCAGTTGCGTCTGAGGTGGGAGCCCCGTTTGCGCCCGATTGTGTTGAGCCTGCCGATGTCATCGGTCACGATTGTCGATGAGTTTGACAAAACGCACGCAGTTGAAATGCCTGAACAGGTACTCAATACGATGATCCAACCGGAAATCCCCCAGTCGGAAATCTATCTGCCTTTGCCGCTGGTGGAACGGCAAATTGAAACGATCAAGTCGCTGAAGGGCACTTTTGAAATGACAGTGCCCGGCAGGATCGAGACTTTTGAGTTCAAGAATCTGCTAAAGACTGCTGACGGGACGAGCCTAACCAAGGCTGGCGCGAAAGTGACCTATGAAGGGATCGTCGACAACATCGACCTGAAGGCCATCAAGGTCAGTTTGAGTTTCGACAATCCGAACGGCGGAATGGAAAGCCACCTGGGTTGGGCCTATGAGAACCGGCTGTTCCTCCGGACTGTGGACGGAAAAGAGATTGAACCGATCGGATCGGAGACTTGGCAACAGGCCGAGTTCCTGCTTGGCGTCTCGTATCTCTTCGCCGAAATCCCGGAAGGGGCTGATCTGGTTTACCGCACGCCAGCGGCGATCGTAAAGTTGCAGGTCCCTTTTGAGCTTAAAACAATTCCCTTGCCATGATTCAGAGTCTTTTCTACAGCAAATCCTGGCCAGTCGCCCGGTTTGCGATTTTTCTGTACCTGTTCTTTTTTGCGTCGGCGAAGTGCCCTCGTGCGTTTGGCCAGAGCGAAAAGCCTCCGGCGGAAAACAGGGACGCAGCACCACAGCCAATCGATACGACCCCGGCAGCGACAGTGAACGGGTTCACGATTTCGAAGAACCAGATTTATCGGGAGCTACGCGAAGCGAATGCCGGGCAGAATGATTTGCCGCCGTTAATGGTTGCCAACGCCCTTCGACACTTGATCCGAAAACAGGTTGTCCTTGCCGAACTGCAAAAAGGTCCGGAAGCGATCGGGCCCTCGGAGTTGATCATGGAGATCGGAAAGATCGAAACGCGGCTGGCTGAGACCGGGACAAGCCTGGTCGAACATGTCGTTGCAGTCGGAGCGACCCGCGCCGAATTTGACAACGAACTGCAGTGGCGCACGGTATGGCAACGAACGCTCGACGCGAAACTCAACGACCAAACGATCGAAGCGTACTTTGAGTTGCATCACAGTGATTTTGACGGAACCCAACTGAACGTGGATCAGGTGCTATGGGTTTTTGGAACGGAAGACCCGCCGAAACAGCGTGTGAAAATGCGTGACCAGGCAAACCTGGTCTACCAACGATTGACCAGTGGCGAACTCGAATGGTCAGAAGCGGTCAGGGAATTTTCCATGTCTCCGTTGGCCAAACAGCCGGACAGAAAATCAGAGCGGTGGATTGGCCGTCGGGGTCCGATGCCCAAACCTTTTACCGACGCGGCGTTTGCGTTGAAGGCAGGTGAATTCAGCAAGCCAATCGATTCAGCGATTGGTCTTCACATCATCAAGTGCATCGAAATCCAGCCAGGCGACCGGAAGCTGGGAGAAGTTGTTACCGAAGTCCGCAGTGCGATGGCCGAAGAGGTATTTGACGGAATCGCCGCCAAAGCAATGCCGTCACAAAAAATCGAATACAGTGGGCTGGTGCCGTATCTTGGTCCGGACGGGAATCTGGTTGAACCGGACCGAAAATAGGTTCCGGGTTTGACCGGCCTATTCGCCTGGCAGGCTGGCGAGCAATTCGTCGGGGATACTGAAGTTTGACGAGACATTTTGCACGTCGTCGTGATCATCGAGTGACTCGACGAACTTGAGGATGAGCCCGGCCTGCTCGGCATCCAGTTCGACCATCGTTTGGGGCAAGCGGGTTACTTGCCGGTTAAAACATTCGATTCCGGCGGTGTCGAGGGCGTCCGAAACGACCGAGTAGTTTTCCGGGGCACAATGGACTTCGAAATGTTCGCCGTTGGCCGAGACGTCTTCGGCACCGGCTTCCATGACAACTTCGAAGAGCTTTTCCTCAGACGTTGATGTAAGCGGAATCAGAAATACACCCTTGCGGTCAAACAGATAACTCACACATCCCGTGGCACCGAGATTGCCGCCGTGTTTCTCGAACATCTTGCGAATCTCCGGAGCCGTCCGGTTGCGGTTGTCGGTCATGATCTCGCACATGATCGCGACACCGAACTGGGCATAGCCTTCGTACAAAACTTCTTCGACATTGCCACCGTCCAGTTCGCCCATTCCGCGCTTGATCGCGCGCTCGATATTGTCCCTGGGCATGCTGACCGCTTTGGCGTCGATAATCGCGGTTCGCAATCGCGAGTTGGAAGCGGGATCCGGTCCTCCAATTTTTGCGGCCACAATGATCGCTTTGGAGAGCTTGCTCCAATGCTTGCCTCGTTTCGCATCAACGGCAGCCTTGCGGTGTTTGATGTTCGAATACTGGGAATGTCCGGCCATGAGTGTCCAAACTCTTGATTATTCTGAGTCAGCCGGGACGGGTTCATCAACCGGATGTTTGTTTCGCGTGTTGGCCCTGCCAGTTATCTGGGTTTGCGAAGGGTGACTTTTCTGGCCGCCGGTTTTGAAGAAGTCTTCTTCTTTGTCGTTTTCTTTTTGTTTTTGGACGAACTCGCGGCAGCGGCTTTCGATACAGACTTCTTGGGTACTGCCGGTTTTGCAGCAGCTTTTTTGGTTGACGAACTTGCTGCCGCTTTCTGCTTTTTAGGAGCTGGAGTTACTTCTGTTGCTGGCTCTTTCGCTTCGCTCGCCTTTGTTCCAGCCTTATTCGCACGTTTGGGGAACCGGTCGCCTGCATCCGGAGCGATTTTTTTCAACAGTGCCCGCATGTCATTGTTGAAGGGAGAAGATTTCCAGACCACAGCCATTTGATGAACGACCGAGGCGAACTCGATTCCCTGATTTTTTGCAATCACGCGTTCCAGGCCCGTGACCTTCATGCTGGCCATCTCGGCTTCTTCAACAATGCCCAATGTGTACATCAGGAACATCATCGAAGAATCGAGAGGAATGGAATGCCCGCCCAATGCATGTTGCGTGACATAGGCAATAGTAAATGGAGTCATCCCGCGGTATTTGCCGATCTGTTCAATCGCCTTACCGAGGTTTTCCTTTTTCAGATTGTCGAGGTCGAAAGAGTAGTGGGCTTCGAACAGTCCATGCAACGACTTTCGCAACCGGTTGGCGGCTTCGTCCGCGTCGGACAAGGGCTTCATGAACTCCGCGAGCTCGACCGTCGTCGTCACGCGAATTTCGTTCCAGTCAAAATAGTCGAGCTGCAACCTCGCAAAAACTTCGTCTGCCCCGTCATGAGTTGAGTCTTCGA
>JAYVKA010000292.1:0-2422 GCA_043768885.1 Planctomycetota bacterium | reverse complement strand
TCAACCAAATCACGCTGTGTGCCGGTGATGCCGGTGTCAACTACGACTTCGGCGAGTTGAAACCGAACACGATCAGCGGTCACGTTGGCCTGACGACTCCCGAAGGGGACTGCATCGATCCGGCCAGCCCGAATTACAAGGGAATTTCCGGCGTCACGATCCAGCTGTTGGACCAGTCCGGAAATATCGTCGGAACAACACAAACAAATGCAAACGGTTTGTACGAGTTCACGGGCTTGCGGGCCGGAACGTACACGATTGTCGAAGTCCAGCCGAATGGCCATGTCGATGCCGGCGAAACGGTTGGAAAAGTGGACGGCAGAACGACCGGTAGTTCCACCATCAACGACCGCTTTTCCGGAATCACACTGGTCAGCGGCCAGAGCGGCGCGAGTTACGATTTTTGCGAGAACATTCCTGCCGAAGTTTGCGGAACGGTTTACCACGACCGCAACAACAACGGCAAACAGGACGCGGGCGAAGAAGGAATCGCCGGCGCGAGAATCGTCCTGAAAGACCTGAATGGCAACATCATTTCGGAAAAACTGACGGATGCCAACGGTGATTATTGCTTCAAGGACTTGATCCCTGGCGAATACTGCATCAGCGAAATTCAGCCGACGGGATACCTGGACGGGATTGACTCAATCGGAAAAGTGAATGGCGTTCGCATTGGTACTGGCACCAACGACGCGGTCTGCAACCTGATTCTGAAGGGTGGCGAAAAAGGGGTCGATTACGACTTCGGCGAAATTCGTGCCGCAGAGATTTGCGGTACCGTTTATTTCGACCGCAACAATAACGGAGTACAGGACACTGGCGAAGAAGGCATCGCCGGGACACGTGTCGTGCTAAAAGACGTGAACGGAATTGTCATTTCTGAAAAATTCACGGATGCGAAGGGTGAATACTGCTTCAAGGACCTGATCCCTGGCGAATACTGCATCACGGAAACACAGCCGGCCAGCTACCTCGACGGGATTGATTCCGTCGGAAAGGTGAACGGCAACAATGTTGGCCTGGGCACGAACGACCAGGTCTGCAAAATCACGCTGACGAGCGGTCAAAAAGGGGGCGAGTACAACTTCGGCGAAATTCGCCCGGCTTCGATCGCCGGTTACACACTTCAAGACTCGGATGGCAATTGCCGGTTCGAGGCTTCCAAAGGTGACAAACCAATTGTTGGCACGACGATCCAGCTGCTGGATGCCAACGGAAACATTTTGGCAACGACCAAAACCGGAGCGGATGGAGGTTACAAATTTGATAACCTGCGACCCGGCGACTACAGCGTTCGGCAAATCCAGCCAGGAAACTACTTTACGGTGGCGCAACGGGCTGGACTGGACAGCGATGGTGCCCAGGGAAGCGGCGATGCGAGTACGGACAACCTGATTGCAAACGTCACGATTTCATCCGGACAGAATCTCTCACAATACAATTTCTGCGAAGAGATCCCCGCTGAAATCCATGGACGGGTCTGGGAAGATGGACCGGCCTTCAAAACGTTTGACGGCAAAGTGCCGGACAACTACCGAAGTCAACGTGACGGAATTTATCAGGCTGGAATTGATACGCCACTGTCTGGCGTCAAGATGCAACTGTACTGGTACATCAATCCGGCCGAGGGGCTGTTGATTCCTTCACCGGTCAAATTGTCCGAAGTGATGCCCGGGATTTACAATCACCTCGGTTCGGACCCAAACGCAGCCGTTTGGGTCACAACGGATGCAAACGGCTTATACAGCTTCACCGGTCTGCGGCCGGGCACTTATATTGTTTTGGAATCCCAGCCAAGCGGCTATGTGGACGCCAACGAAGTCGTCGGATCAACCACCGGCTTTTCGTATAACTCGGCAGTATCTGCAGCGGCCGCACCTTTGGCTGTACTCTCGACATTCAGTACAGCCCAGGTGATGGACAGTATTGTTGCGATTAACGTCCAGGGTGGCGGAATCTCGATTCAGAACAACTTTACGGAGGTTCGTGCGGAACTAACTCCGGATACGCCTAAAAGGTTTATTCCCGACCCGCCTCCGCCACGTGTTTATGGCAATCCGCCAACACCGGGAGCACCGCTGGGTGGAATTCCAGGACTGGCCGGTTCGACTTCAGTCCGTGTGAACACTCCTTCCTACGGTGCGGCATTCCAGGTTGGAGGCACACCACAAGCTCCGTTCACATGGCACTTGAGCGTCGTCAACGCCGGCCAACCACGGGCCGTTGGAGAAATGGAACAGAACGGGCCACATTGGTTGCAGGCCGCATTCATCGGCAACAACGACTGGGACCGGTTCGACATGAATCGGGGCGAATGGTCGTTTGCGACAACTGCCGACGGAAAGGTTTCTGACTTTGATCGCGGAAGCAGTT
Source organism: Planctomycetota bacterium (assembly GCA_043768885.1). Classification (GTDB taxonomy): domain Bacteria; phylum Planctomycetota; class Planctomycetia; order Pirellulales; family Pirellulaceae; genus BJ22. Next base: position 49 of record JAYVKA010000292.1, on the reverse strand, counting down.
TCGGAATGCTCGGCGGTGTGCCACTGGCCGGAGACTTTGACGGTGACGG